>CAYSFC010000001.1:0-64881 GCA_964430665.1 uncultured Methanosarcinales archaeon
AAATTTCCAATATGTGCATAGCTATATACAGTTGGACCACAATTATACATTCTAACTAGGTCAGGTTTGATTGTTTTGAATTCTTCTTTCTTTTTTGTTAATGAATTATATAGTTGTAATACCATAATATCAGTCTCCTATGTTCTGCTTTCCGCAAGCTGTAAAAGCACGCGCCCAGATTCGAACTGGGGGTCTTCGGGCTGCAACCGAATGCCTTACCACTTGGCCACGCGTGCACAAATATAACTATGAGAAAGAGTCTAGCAACAACAATTTAAATTATTTTGCTTTTTCATATGGGTTATTGGAGAGATTATGGTGTTTTTAAATTTATTTATTTCAAAACCAACCAAAATATTTTCCAACAAAATAAAGAGCAACCAATATTATTAAAATTATTATTATATGTATGTTTCCTTTTTTGTTCATAATGTCTTTTTTAGAAAGAGTTATTTAAATAGTTAATGAAAAGATTACTTTAGATGAATCTCTAAGACATCTCCGTCTTCTAAGTGATGTTTCATCATAACTTTTTGGCCACCAAATTTAGCAGAATTTCCCCAAACTCTTGCGAATTTGAACTTACGGACAAAATCTTTGTGTAGTTTGTTACAGACATCCTTTATAGAACAATCTTTGAACATTATTAAAGGTACATCCATATCTGCTGGTTTAGTTGGTTCTTTTAGAAAAATATTTATTAAATCTAATTTGTGGTAGATTAATTCTTTTAATTGTTCCATACCAATTTTATTCTTCGCACTTATGGCTAAATCTGCATTATATTTCTTCATTATTCTTTCTAATTCATCTGGAGAAACTAAATCCATTTTATTTACAACAGTAATTGCAGGCATGTACTTTTTATTTTTTTCAATACAATCTATGAATTGATCAACAGTAATATCGTCTCTTAAAACAACTTCTGCATTATTTATCCTAAATTCTTTTAAAATTGATGTTGCTATTTCTTCATTCATGTATGTTAAAGGAATTGTTGACCCAAATCTAATTCCATCTTTAGCGGTTTTTGTAATCTTTATATCTGGTTTTTTTTGATTTAATCTTATATGGGTGTCATAAATTTCTTTTACAATAACATCGTATTCTTTGGGTCTTGTTGCATCTAATAGTATTAAACAGAAATCTGCACTTCGCATAGAAGCCAAAACTTCTTTTCCACGACCTTTACCAGAGGCAGCTCCTTGTACTATACCTGGAACGTCTAAAATTTGAATTTTGGCGTGTTTATATTCAAGCATTCCTGGAATACATGTTAGAGTTGTAAATGCGTATGCTGCAACTTCTGATTCTTTGCCAGTCATTGAATTTAAAAGAGTAGATTTACCTGCAGAGGGAAAGCCTAAAAGGATTACAGTTCCATCTCCTGAACGTTTCACTTCCCATCCAGTTCCTACACCGCCACCTGAACCAACTCCTCTACGATCTTCTTGTTTGTTTTTTAATTGGGCAAGTTTTGCTTTATATTGGCCAATAGCGTGTTGTGTTTTTTTATTGTATTTTGTATTAGATATTTTGTCTTCTAATTCTTTTATTTGTTCTTTATAATTGACCATTGTAGAGAAGAATAGAGTTGATGTTTATAAATTTAAAGAATATTATTTATTTTGCATAGAAACAATTTTTGTTTTTTGATAAAGTTCTTCGTAAATTTCAGGTATAAAATCAGAATTGTAACTTATATATGTTGATACATAAGGATTATGTTCTATATTCATTTCTTGAGGAGTTAAAACTGCTGAAAGTTTTTCTGTTAGTATAAGATATATTCCTTCTTTTAATTCAAACACATTGATTTTGGATATGTTTTCTGAATTTGGAACTGATCTTTTGAGATTTTCCAAAAGGTTTTTTTGTAATGTGACTAAATCCTCTAAAAAATAATTTTTTGTATTTGAAAGACCTTTTCCAAAAGTATTTCTATAATTATATTCTAAACTATCTGCTTCTAAAACTGAATTTTGTTCAGAATAAACATCAATTATTCCATCATTTTTACCTTTACCAAACCCATCTATAAAAATCCTTGTTTTATTTGCTATTTTAGTTATTATGGCAGTTCCAGGTTCATTCATATTTAATGAAGAAATTGCGTCTTCCTCACTCCAATGTATTTTCGTTACATATTTTTCTACATATTTTTGATAATTTTGCTTGAATTCAGGATCGGGTTGGATTGTGAATTTGTGTTTAGTTATTTTGGATTCCAAAAAATTTTCTAAATTGTGTTTTTCTTTGTTTTTATGAATTTCTTGAGGTTTATTTAAATCTATAAATGAAGATTGTGTTAAAGACATGTATGTTAATAAAGCAATTGTTAAAAATTTTTTCATAATTTATCTAAAAAAGAAGAATGATTTTTAGTTTATAAAGCTAATTTAAATAAAAAAAATAAAAATGACGTTTTACTCTATTTTTAGTTGGGTTGATTTTGGTTCTAATTGCTTCGCTTTAGGAATTTCTATTTTTAAAACACCATTTTCATACTTTGCTTTTGCTTTTGAAACATTTGTATTTTTTGGTAAAGACATTTTTCTATAAAAGCAAGATTGTTGATAGGATTTTGAGTTTTTTGTTTTTGTTTCTAATTTATTTTCTGCTTTTATTTCTATTGCATCATCCATTAAATTTAATTTTATGTCTTTTTTATTTATTCCTGGAAGTTCTATGTTTAATTTATATTGATTTTTGTCTTCTTTGAAATCCACATGGGGTGTTCTTGAGTTAATTGTTTTTGGTTGTTCATTTTTGTTTTTTGTTTCTAATAGTGGTTGGCTGAATAATCTGTCTTCAAAAAATGTGTCAAACATTTTGTCAAACTTTCTTTGCATTTCTTTAAATTCTTCGAAAAAATCAAATTCGTTCATTTTATCACCTCAAATTTATTTTCAGCGAACTGCTTATTGGAAGCAAATTGAGATTTAGTTTTCGCCGATATTTTGAACATAATTTATGTAGAAAAAATATTTAAATTTTTCGAATTAATCATCATCTATTTTGGTTGTTATGATTGGACCTTTATCTCCCACAATCATAGAATGTTCGTGTTGAGAAACGATTCCTTTTTGAATTTCTGTTAATGGAGCATGACCAATAATACATCTTGTTTTTTGCAATTCATTTAATGCAAATCTCGTCTTGCCGAGACCAAATTCTTTAGACAACCACCTAAATGCGAAAGGTAGACCATTATAAGATTTAATTCTTTCAAGAACTTCTCTAGTTATGTGGCTTCTTACTGGTTTTTCATCAACTTGAGAAAAAACTGTGGGAAGTCCTCCTTCTTGAATTTTTCCTGCTCCGTTTGTAGCGAAAGGTTCAATTGCAATAGTCATTCCTTCTTTTAATTGAAATGATTCTTCTTGATAAACATTAGGCATTCTAGGTTCTGTATGAATTTGATATTTTCCTAGACCATGACCTGCTAAATTGCTTATGGGCTTGAAACCAAAAGAAGTTATTGTTTCTTGAATTGTTTTTCCAATTTCACCCACATGAACTCCGCTCTTTACTTCTTTTAAAGCATTGTTTAAAGCAGTTTTTCCCGCATTCATAAGTTCTTTATATGAGTTATCTAAATTTACTGTTGTTGCAGTGTCTCCTATAAATCCATTTACATGAGCACCGACATCTAATTTAATTACATCTGATTCTTTGATAAAATTTTCATCTTCGTAAGTTTCGCATGAGTGTGCTGCAACTTGATTTATTGAAATTTGGGCAGGAAAGGCAATTCCTCCTCCTAAAGAAAAAATTTTGTTTTCTATTTGATCTAAAACATCTACTGCTTTAACTCCTTTTTTTATTAAAGAAGCACCAAAATCTCTGGCTTTACTTGCAATTTTTCCTGCTTTTTTAAAATCTTTAATCTCTTCTTCATCCATACTAGAAGTAACTTATGGAAGTATTTAAAATTAGTCTTTTAAACCATTAATTTTAGGAAATC
Source organism: uncultured Methanosarcinales archaeon (assembly GCA_964430665.1). Lineage (GTDB taxonomy): Archaea > Nanobdellota > Nanobdellia > Woesearchaeales > SKGA01 > JAQUYS01. The sequence continues at coordinate 3,968 of CAYSFC010000001.1, forward strand.
GCATATGATAATCATAGTGTATTTTGATGTATGCGTCTGAACCTTTGAAAACTTTTCGTATGAGATCAGATACATCTTCTGAATGTAAATCGTTGTAGAATTTTTGAATTTTTGAATATTGGGAAGGTTTGGAATCTAATAAACTGAAGGATATTGATTTTATTTGAATTCTTTCTAAGTTTTCTCTGAGATGTGTTAAATTTGTTTCCAGTAAACTCAAATCAGTTTCATAGTGGTGTTTTGGTATAATTGGTAATTTATATTTAGGATTGTTGATTTCTAATCCTTCATTGTTTTTTTCAATTTCGTTTTTTTCTTCAATTTCTTTGTCGGAAAGATCTTCAAAAATTTGTCTATAAGGATTAACTAAACATAATTTCTTTGCATTATGGGAGTGAACAAAAATAGATTCTTCTGAAAAATTTTTTTGAACTTTCACATAATTTTCAAATAAATTTGGAAAAAATATATGTGCGTAAAAAGAGTCTCCAGAACATAGTGTTTGAAATGGATTGTATGCAATAACTATTGCTTCGGAATTAGATTTAAATACTAATTCATCGTGGTTTAGTTCTAGTGGCATGAGAAAAGAGCAAAATACACTTTCATTTAAAAAGATTACCTTAAAAACATTTATAAATGAAAGATTTATTCTAAATAATACATTTACCTGATGGAGAAATCCAGAAGACGGTCCTTGTAGAATTAAACTTATTCTTAGAGGACTATATATAGGTGATTAATATGAAAAAAAAAGTATGTAGAACATGTCGATGTTTTGTTGAGGGAGATTTATGCCCTATTTGTAAAAAGGCTTCATTTTCAACAACTTTTCAAGGACATACTATAATTTTAGATGCAAATAAATCTGAAATTGCAAAGAGAATGGGAATTGAAATTAAAGGAGATTATGCAATAAAAGTTAGGTGAATATAATGAATATAACGTTAAAACAAAATAATGAAAATAAAGCATTATCTAGAAAGGAAGTGGTTGCAGAAGTGGTTTTTGAAAAAGCAACACCTAATAGAAAATTAATACAAAAAGAAATTGCTAAGCTTGTGAAGGCAGATGAGAAACTTACAATAATTAAACAAATTAAAACTTACTTTGGAAGTTCTAAAGCTTTGATTACAGCAAACATATACAATGATGAAAATGTTATGAATAAATTAGAAAGAAAAAATCTAATTGAAAAACACATATCAAAGGAAGAACCTAAAGCAGAAGAACCTGCTGAAAGTCCGAGCCCTGAACCACAGGAAGAAGTGAAACCGGAGGCGGAATAAAATGGCAGAATCAAAAAAGAAAAAATCTTTCAACATTCACACTCTTTACGAAATTAAAGGAGACACTCTGCAAAGAAAAACTAGATTCTGTCCTAAATGTGGTCCTGGAGTCTTTTTAGCAACACACAAAGATCGTAAAACTTGTGGAAAATGTGGTTATTCTGAAAGAATTTCTAAAGAAGCACCTAAAAAAGAAGAGTAATTTTTCGGAAGAGGAGATTTCTCCTTTTGTTTTTATTTATTATTAGTAAAATTTTTAAGGAAATGAGTGATTCTTAGTGAAATGGCAAGTAAATTCAAAAGAAAACACAAATTTATTTCTAAAGAAGCTAAACGAGAAATACGTATGAAAAGAACTATGAGTATAGTTTTAGCAGGATTAATGCTTTTTTCGGTTTTTGCAATCGGACTTTCATATATAAATACAGAAAAAATAGAATATAATGGTTTTGAATTCAAAGAAAATTCTGTGAATGGAAATGCAGTTTTGGAAACTAAAGTTGATGGTAAAAAAGTTTTCATATACACTTATCCTAATTCAAGTATGATGATTCCTTCTGAAGGAGATTTAAGTATAATTCAAAATAAAGATCTTATTTTTATAGTTAATCCAAATAGTGATCTGGTTGCTTTAATAGATTTAATGAGATATGAATATTCTCAATTTTCAGACAATAATTTTATTCCTGCAGCAGATGGAGTTTATAATAATAGTCCTTATATACATCATTTTAGTTGTGAAAATGCTACTAAAGAAATTCCTATAATTCACTTTATAGAAAGTAATGAAAGCACAAATATTAAAGAAGAAAATAATTGCATAACAATTAATATGTACAATGAAGATGCAATTTATATTAGAGATAGACTTGCTATGACAATAACAGGTATTGCAAATTAGGTGTATAAAATGGTTAAAACACACAATGAAAAAAACAATTCAAAAAAAATAGAATCAAATAAAACACCCTTATTCACTATGATAATAATATTTGTAGCAATTGTAATTATAAGTAGTTCAATAATGTTATTTAGTGATGATGAAGACATTTCTTATGAAAAATATAATAATTTTAGATTTGACAGATATGGAAAATATTGGATAACATCTATTGCAAGAAATGGTGAAGCATATGATGCAATATTCTATAATCATCCTTTAGATGTAGAACATTATCCGTATGATAATAATGTTACAAAACTAACATTGGACAAACCACATACAGATTTGGTTATTTCTTTGACTGCAGAAACTAATGCGAGCGCAGTTACTTCTGCAGCAAACATAGCAAGAATTACAGGTAAGTTTTTTAAGTTGCCAACAAGTAGTGCTTTATATGTTCCAAAAGAATTAAGATCTAATTATAGTGATTACAATTACACCATGATAGATTGTTCTGAGGCAACTGAATTAAGACCTGTTATATGGATTAGAGTTGGGGAGAACGAAACTAAAGTTCATTTACATCCAGAATATCCTAATTGCATATTGATAGATTCAAAATGGTTAAATGAAAGTGACAAAATAGGAGATTTATATTCTTACAAAATTTTGGAAATTATAAGATGAGTCATTATTTTGAAAAAAAACAAAATAGTCTTTTGAAGGAAGAAGAAATTAAAATTAAAATCAACAATAAAGAATTCACTTTATTTTCAGCTTCAGGAATTTTTTCTAAAAAGAAATTAGATAATGGAACTAAATGTTTATTGGAACATTATTCTATTGGAAAAGCAAAAAAGGTTTTAGATTTGGGTTGTGGATATGGTGTTGTTTCGGTTGTTGTAGGTACTGAGAATCCTTATTTAGAAATAGTTTCTAGTGATTCTAATTTAAGGGCTATAGATTATACAAAAAAAAATTGTAAAAAATATAAAATAAATTCAAAAGTGATTTTATCAAACTTATTTGAAAATATAAATGAAAAGTTTGATGTTATTTTAACAAACCCTCCGTATGTTGCGGGAAGAGAAATTTGTTTTAAGTTTATTACTGAAAGTTTTGATAATTTAAATATTGATGGTGAATTACAGTTGGTTGCTAGACATCAAAAAGGAGGAAAAGTTTTACAGGAAAAAATGGAAGAAGTTTTCGGTAATGTAGATGTTCTTGGTAAAGGTTCTGGTTTTAGAGTTTATAGAAGTATAAAAAATTAAAAAAATAAAAAATTAATTTTCAGGCTTAACTTCAGTTTCTACAGATTTCTGAGCTTCAACTTTTTGCTTTTCAAGCTTTGGTTTTGTTTCAGTTTTCTGTTCTTCATCTATTTCTTCCTGTTTTACATCTCCTTCAGGAGTTCTAGCTACACCTTTTTTAATTTCGTGTGCAACAGGTTTCTCTTCTGATTTCTCTTCACTTTCTGCAGATTTGCTGTTAGAAACTTTTGATTGAAGTTTTTCCTTTAAGTTTTGAGGTTCTGCTGATTCTTCAATTTGTTTGAAATCAACATATTTGTGACCTGCAAGTTCTACTCTTACAATACCTTCTTTATCTTTTGTTGCAATAACTTTAACTTTTGCAGGAGGATTTTGTATTCCATGTCTCCACAAGAAATCATTTAATTTACTTCCTATTTTCACATTATCTGATTTCATGTTTTTAACTAAAAATTCTCTTAAAACTCTAATAGCTTTATGAGTTCTTTTATAACGTGGAGTATTTTGGAAACCTCTTCTAAGCGGAATTATATATTCTCTTTCTATGTCTGTCATTTAAATCACCATTTAAGCTTTGGTCTTTGTTCTTTTCCAAGATCTCTTTACTTCTGTGTGTTGAGATGGATGAACTTTTTTACCTGCACCATGAATTCTAGGAATTATCCAAAATGGAGCCCACTTTGTTTGTTTTCCAAGTTTAGCTAATCTTCCTTTTCTACTAGGATGTTTATTTGTAGCCATCTTAATCAGCCTCTGGTTTATCAGTTTTCTGGCTTTCAGCTTTTACTTTCGGCTCAGTGTTTACAGTTTCCTGTTTCTTAGCAGGTGTTTCCGCTTTGTCAGTTTTACTTTCAACAACTTTCTTTTCTTCCTTAGAAACCTCTTTTTTTACAGGTTTTTTTTCTGCTTTTTTCTCCACAGATTTTGTTGATAAAATTTGCTTAGCAACATTCATCATTAAAGAAACTCCTTTAGGAGTTGCAATTCTTCCTTTTCGGTTAGCAAAAGTGTGTTGTTTTATTAATTCTGCTTTCTCCAATTGTTGTAATATTGTTCGAATGATTTTTCCGGAAGCTTCTCGGAATGCATCTGGTCTCATTCCTCTATTTTTTCTTCCACCATATCGAGTTCTTAATTTACTTACTCCAACTGGACCTAATTTGTGTGTTACTCTTAGTATTGAAGCTGCCCTTATATACCACCAATCTGGATTTTTAGGCATTGTTTCTCTATGAACACCAGTTTTGACAAATTTTGCCCATTCTGGCATTTCAATTTGATTCTTCAATTCTTGAGCAACTTTTAGCACAAGCTCTTGTTGAGATACATCATATATCAAGTTTTCACCTTTTTACTGCTGTATTAAGTTTCCTTTTATCAGCACATATTTTTGTTCTTTCGAACTACAATGAGTGTTTTTAATCACTCAGATCTTCGATGATTTTCATCGACATGTCAAACATTTAATTTAACATATGAGCTAGAAGTCGTAATTCATTTATAAATCTAATTATTTTATAAATGAAGGTACATTCCTTCTAAATATGCATATAAAAAGAGTGGCAATAAACGAGAGTAAAAGAAAATATTACATAAAAGATAATAATATTTCATTTAATATCAGCGAGGGTGAAATTCCTAGAGATAAGATTAAGAACGATTTAGTTCAAACATCATCTGGAGAAAACATTCATTTATATGATGCAACTTTTAAAGATAATTTTCAGAATATTAAAAAACCTGCCGCAATAATTAATCCAAAAGATGTTGGTATGATTATTTCTTACACTTCTATGACTAAAGATTTTGTTGTAATTGATGCGGGTGCTGGTTCTGGAGCATTAAGTTGTTCAATGGCGGCTTTGTGTAAGAAAGTTTATTCATACGATAATGTTGAAGAACATGTTAAAGCAGTAAATAAAAATATTGAAGATTTAGAATTAAAAAATATAACTTGTGAATTACAAGACATTTATACTTTGAATCCTGTTGAAAAGGTTGATCTTATGACTATAGATGTACCAGAACCTTGGAGAGTTTTAGAAACTGCAAAAAAAGCTCTTAAAAATGGAGGATATCTTGTTTTATATACGCCTCAAATAAATCAAGCACAAGAAGTTGTTGCAAAACTAGATGATGATTTTCATCACGAAATTACTTGTGAAATAATAAAAAGAAATTGGGAAGTTAAAGACTCTAAATTAAGACCTTCTCATAAAATGTTAGGACATACTGCGTTTTTAACATTTGTTAGATATTATCCAAAACAAATTAAATTAAATCCTAAGGGTTTTAATTCTAGAAAAGAAGCTCGAATGGAAAGAGCTAGAAAACACGTTAATGCTTCTGAAGAAGAAAAAGAAAATTTAGTTAGAAAATTTATGAACTAAAATTTATTTTTCTAAATCTAATTATTTGTCGGGCAAAATAAATCCTAATACTAGTATAAATATGCTAACAATAATTAAAGGTAAACCTATTAAAGCTCCAATAATTGTGCTTGTTAACAGAAATCCTATTACAAAAGATATTCCTGCACCAATAAGCCAACTTATTCTCATAATATAACAAATGTAATCAATTACTATATAAACTTAATTAAAAACTTTTTTAAATATAAATAATTGAAAAAGAACATGAATAAAAAAAATTGGATTATAGTTCTTGTTGTCGTACTAGTCATTGCTACAAGTTTATTCTTGTACTTAAGACCTACAAAAGCTAAAGATTTTATACTTGATAAAGAAGGTAATGTTGAAGTTTTAATAAAAGATGAATGGGTTGAAGCTACAGAAACAGAATATAAAAAATTATTAGGCGTCAAAACAAATACTGGAATTGCTACTTTGAGAAGTTTTAAGTCTTCGATAATTAATATGGAAGATAATTCAGAAATAAAATTAAATAGAGATGATAATTATTTGATAATTAATGTGACTGGAAAAACAAAACACAAATTTTTATCTTTAAACGGAGTTAGTAAATATAAATTAGTGACTAGTGCTGTGGATTTTGAGGCAGAAAAGAGTAGCTTTGTTTTGAACTCATATCGGGACAGGACAGAATTTATTTTGATAGAAGGATTAACTTCTTTTGAAGAAATATCTCCTGAACCTTTAGAAAAAATAATTTTCTACACTAATGGAAGTTTTGAATATGGAAATTTATCTGTTGAAGAAAATAAAGAAATACTAAACTATACTAAAGAGACGCTAAATAATATGAAATATTTACGAAATGATTTAATTTCAGAATATAATAATGTTGTAAACACAATTCAAACTATGACTGGAACAACTGATGAAGATTTAGAACAAACTCTTATTGATGTTGATGCAGGAGTTGTAGATCAACAAGATTTAATTGATAAATCTCCTATATCTTTGCCAGACGCAATTACAGATTTAACTACTTTAAATAACCAAATTAAAGAACAACAGAATCTTGTAAATGAGTTAGAAAACATGACTGTTTAAAATACGAAGATTTATAAAAAAACATGTAAACTATAAAATATGACTCAATATGAACCCTTAAGTATAACTGCAACAGTGTTGTTGTTGATTGGTTTTGTATTCGGAGGATTTCTTGGATTAATTGTATTAATAGTTGGAGCAATTTTACTTTCACAAGCATATACAAAATTCAAAAAAAGCCCTAAGAAATACAAAGGCATGTGGATTATTTACACAGGCACAGTTATATTGGTATTAAGTATTTTAATTAAGCTTTTAGCTATGTTTATTTAAAAACTTGATGATATTATAAATCTAATAATTAATTAAATTAGATTTGGGTATAATATACTCTTTATTTAAAAACCAAATCATAAAGTTTATAAGCGTATATACCTCTAAATGAATAGGTGGTATCATGATAGCATATGTTTTAATTGCAACTGAACATGGTAAAGAAGAGGATGTTTTTGATAAAGTGTCTCAAATTAAGCAAGTTGAAACTGCACACATTATTTTTGGAGAATGGGATGTAATAATTAAAGTTAGTATTGAAAATTCAGAAGAATTAGCAGCAGTTATCATGGACAACTTAAGAAAACTTGAAGGAGTAAGATTAACAAGCTCACTAATAGTTGCGAGATAATTAAAATGCCTATAGACTTATCTACAAAATGTTCCAAGTGTGGTAAGAACATGACTCTTGAAGAAACAAGAGCTCTTGGAAATGGGAAATTTATTTGTAAGGGTTGTCTTGAAGGACAAGAACCTAGAGGAGTTTTGAGAGAAGAGAAAAATAAAGATAAAATTTCTGATAAAAACTTCTTCCAAAAAAAAGAATATGTTTGCGACGATTGTCACTATAAATTCTTAAGAAGTGTAACAAGCGTAGTAGAAAAATGTCCTTTTTGTGGAAAACCTAACGTTCACGAAAAAGTTGAACATTATGCTGACGAACTTCTACAAGAAGAAGACTATTAAATGTAACTTCTTCAAATTTTAGTTTTTCCATACATGTAAGGAATTAAAACTTTGGGAACAGTTATAGTTCCATCTTGATTTTGGTAATTTTCTAATATTGCAACTAATGCTCTACTTGTAGCAATTGCCGTATTATTCAAAGTATGTAAGTATTCTCTATCTCCATTTTTACGAACAACTTTTGAATTTAAACTTCTTGCTTGAAAATCTGTTGCGTTTGTTACGGAAGTAATTTCTCCAAAATCCTCTGTTGTTGGACGATAAACTTCCATATCTGCAGATTTTGCTTTCCAAGTAGCTAAATCTCCTGAACAACATTCAACAACTCTGAATGGTAAACCTAATTTTTGAAATAATTCTTCAGTATTGTTTTGAATTTCTTCGTATATTTTCCAAGAGTCTTCGGGAGAACAGAAAACAACTTGTTCCACTTTGTTAAATTGATGTGTTCTCCATAAACCTTTTTCATTTATTCCATGAGAACCAATTTCTTGTCTAAAACACATTGTGTATGAAAAATATTTTTTTGGTAACTCGGTTTCAGGTATAGCACTATTTGCATGTAAACCTAATAAAACATGTTCTGAAGTTCCAATTAAATGTAAATCTTTATCTTTTAAGGAATAAATCGTTTCTTCAAACCCAGCAGTGTCCATAGCACCTTCTAAAATTTCTTTTTTTATCATTAAAGGAGGTTCAATATATGTGTACCCTTTTTCTTGCATAAAATCTATTGCAAAACGAATTAGTGCTTGATTTAATAATGCTAAATCTCCTTTTAGAATGTAAAAACCACTGCCAGATAAATTGGCGGAAGCTTCAAAATCTGCCAAACCTCTTTCTTCTAATAACTCCACATGATTTTTTACTTGGAAATTTTTCTTAGGTATTTTTACACACTCTTTAATGACTGGATTCTGAGAATCATCTTTTCCTAGAGGGACGCTTTCATGAATCAAATTAGGTATTTGTTTTAAAATGGGATTTATATCTAAAATTAAACTATCTTGTTCTTCTTCGAGAGATTTTATTTTTTGAGGAATTTCTTTAGCTTTTTGAATTAAATCGTCAGCAATATGTCCTTCTTTTTTTGCTTTGTTAATTTCTTCTGAAAGCTTATTTCTTTGATGGCGTAAATCATCTATATCTTTTTTTATAGATCTCCATTTCAAATCTTTTTTTAGTACTTCATCAACAAGATGTAATTTATCTTCTTGGAACTTTTTCCTTATATTCTCTTTAACTAAATCAGGATTTTCTCTTATAATTTTAATGTCAAACATGATGGTTCACCACTTATTGTCGAAAAAAACATTGCATAATTTATATATTATGTGGTTATTTCAACGTAAGGTTTATATAGAAGATATATATTATTATTATTAGTTAAAAATTTGTGTTGTGAGGTTGTGTGTTTGAAAGTAGAAACAATAATTAGAAATTCTTACCGGTCTGAAACTTTAAATAAGGTTTTAAATAATCGTTTTAACAATATTCGTGTAAGAAATGTTGATTCAAATTTTTCAAAATACAAATTTAATTTCATTGCAGGATAATTATTTCTCATTTAGTATTTTATCTAATTTAGATTTATGTTTTTTTAGACGTAAGAATAAAGAAAGAGAATAACTTACAATTATAAATCCTAATATTAAAATTAATGATAATACTATCATTGAATAAACTTGTATTTGATCTTCGTTTAGATCTTCTTTGTTGAAAATATTAGTTGCCAAATATCTAGTCAATTTAATTGTTTTATTACCTATCGCGTTAAAAAATAAACCTAATCTTTGCATCATATTTAAATCAACCAATCTTATTTCAAAAGGATATTCTTCAACAATTAAATTATTTTTGCTATCAATATATGATGAAACTAAAACTAATTCATTTAAACCTGCATTTAGATTTTTGCCTTTCAAATCTATTTCTAATGTTTGGGATTGGTTAAATGTTTCAAAGTTCCAAGAATTTTCAAAATTAGGGTGTTTTATTTTTAATGTCAGATTATCTATATTTGTAAAGGAAACTTTGTTTGCAGAAAATGATAGTGTTGAAACTTGATCATATTTTATTGCATCCGGATAATCAAAGTTTGTTATTTTAAAATAAGAAACATCATTAACTCTATAAGTTATGAAATGATCTTCTTGAAATTCGGAAGATTCTATTAACATTTTTAAAGTTTGTACTCCTAATTCCTCTGTATTTATTGGGAGATTTATAGATTTTGAATCAGTATTTGAGTCAAAATATAGTTGTGAACAAGTTGAACTAATACAATATTTAACAGAATTTATATTTGAAAAATCAGGGTTTATTTTTATAGTACAAGTCAAATTTGAAATATCTTTTTGTAAAATAAATTTATCTTCACACTCTACATCTAATCTTTGCATTAATTGAGCATTTTCTTCTTGTATAAATTGTTTCATATACTCCTCTGAAAAAATCTCTTCATCTTGATAAACTTCAAATTCAGAAGATATTTGATTGCCTGTTTCAGTGATTACTCGGACAGGAAATGTGTAATAAAATCCTTTTTGTAATTTATCTTCTAAATGAACTAACCAATAAATTACTTTTTTCTCGAAAGGTTTCAACAAAATAAATTTTTCTGAATCTCCAAGTATTTTCAAGTTGTTTGTTTGTCCTAAAGATAATCTTTGGACAACATATTGATTTAAGGGGTTTCTTATTTCTGCTTTGATTAGATTGTATGAATTAAAACCAACTTTTGACTCTTGAACTGAAACATCTATTTTAGTTAAATCTTCTCTAGCTAAACCCATTGAAATAACTTCTGTAGTAAAGTTCAACTCAGTGGTTTCAAAACCATAATCTACTCCTTTACCTTGAAATATTACTGAAGGAGTTTCTCCATCAATGTCTTTTTCCATTATTATATGAGTTGGATCAACATAACCTAGTTGTCCATAAGTTACATCAAAAGGAACCCATCCAAATTCTGGAAAATAAACTTCTGCCCAAGCATGATTACCCCATTTAACATCAAATAGTTCGGAATCAGTATATGCAATACCTGAAACAAACCTGGCAGGTATTCCTAATTCTCTATTTAATGAAATAAATAAATTTGTATATTCATCACAAGCACCGTTTTTAGAATTGTATACCCAAGATGAAGGGTGATTTGTATCTGCAATATAGGAATCAATAGAGTAAGTTAAGTAATTATTTACGAAATTTGCAAGAGAATATTCTATTTCAAATAAATCGTCTTTTTGTTGAGCTAATTCTTGTGCTTTTCTTTTTATTTTATCATTTGTATCAATTGTTTGAGTAAATTTTAGATATTTGTTAAATTCAAAAGGTAGATTTTGTATGGGAAATGAGACTTTTTTAGAAATTTTTGGACGATTTATTTTCATATCGAGAAGAGATGTTAATTTGAAACTCATGTTTTGGGAAACAACATTATAATTCCAAGTAATAATTCTTAAATCTTCAGTTTTATCAAATTGTACTTCTGGATATAATATTTCATTTTTTAAAAGTTGATGAGATTCATTTCTTGGAAATAAATTTAATTTAGCATAGAAATATGTCAAAGAATATGAAGAACTAGTAGGAATTATTTTTATTGTGGATTCAATAGTTTGCTTTAAATTCAAATTTTGATAATTATTAACTGTTTGAGAAGCTAAAACTGATGATGAAGTCAATATTAGAATTATTATCAATAAATTTAATAATCTCATTGACTAAAATATAAAAGAAGTATTTAAATAATTTACTCATTTAAATGAAAATAGAGTTTTTTGGGTTTTTTTGGATTCTATTGTTTGAATCGTTTTCCAACTTAATCGTACAAACTTCTCTTTTTTTAACTCATTTAAATGATTTGCAACACAATTAGTAGTGGTTGTATCGCTAGGATATCCTGAACCTAATTTTAATTTGAGTTTTTTTGCCATTTTATTTATCTCTTTATCGCGAGTCACTTTTGCTAATATTGATGCAGCTCCTACGACGGCATAATTTACATCTGCTTTAAACTCAGCTTTTATTGGAACAGATTTTTTTAAGTTTGATTTTATTTTATTTACATAAGATTCTTTATTTTTTGCAGGTAAATCAACTATAACTTCTTTTAATTTGAATGTTGCCATAAGGTTAATTAATTTTGAAGACGTATTTGCTTCGAGAATATTTAGTGAAGAGTTTTCTGAGGTAACGTGTTTATCTATTTCAGTAGGTTTTACTTTAATTATTTTATAATCGAACTTATTTACAATTATGTTGTAAAGTTCTTCTCTTTTTTTGGGAGATAAAAGTTTGGAATCTTTTACACCTATTTTTTTTAGAAAGGATTCATCTTGTGGTTTAATTGCAACGATTGCCATAACCATTGGTCCTAAAACTGGCCCTCGTCCTGCTTCATCTATTCCCCCAATCATACTTTTTTACAGTGTATGAAGTATATTAAGTTTGTGATTTAATACTAAAAACAAAAGAATTTATATATTTCCTAATATTGAAAAATGTAGAAAAATAAAAAATAAATTTATAATAATTAGTTTCCTTAGGGAGACCCATTTCTAATTTTCAAAAAATAAATAAATAAGTTTATATATTTTAAAATATAAATTCTGTTATGGGATGAAAAGTCAAACCATAAAATTAGTTCTAGTAAGTAAACTGACAACGAATTTCAAAACAATATTGAGGTTGAAGAATGTCTAAATACAAATCATTTTCTGTATTGGATAATTATGATTACGATAATGGGGATGCATCGAATTGGTGTATAAAGGGTTATAATAAAGATATAGCAACAAATTATACATTTAACAAAGAAGATCCAAGTTTTCCATATTGTAAAATTAAGAAACCTTGCAAATATAAAATCAAAAATTATTTTGAAAGACCTGTATGTGAATTCATGCATAAAAAATACGAAAAAGATATTATAGATTTTGAAGTTGAAGAAAATCTAGAAATAAAAGCAATACAGAGAGAAGAAGTATTAGAAGAAAATTTGAAGGCAGAACTTAGTTTATTATGCATTACAAATTAAAAAAATAAACACAGAATCACAAATCCTTAGGGAAACCCATTCTAAAAAAAATTTATAAAAAACATCAAATTTTAGATTTATCCCCAGGCATTGCTTTGGGTTGGTTAGTTTTTGTTCCTGTGGTTTAGATTAAAATGTCTCTAACTATTTTTTTCAATTCTTCTTGACTTTCAGTTAAACTTATTTTTTCTCTAGCTCTTGCACTTCCTTCAAATCCTTTTATCCAATGTTGTGCTTGTATTTTTTGGTGTAATAGAGGAACTTCGTATTTGGAACAAAGTTCTAGATATTTTTCAAAAGCTTCTTTTCTTTCTTTAAGGGAAATTTCTATAATTTCACCTGTTTTTAAAAAATGATTTATTTGTTTGAATATAAATGGATTTCCCGATGCACCTCTACCAATAGAAATGTAATCAGTCACCACCAACCTGCTAACTACCCCCTGAACGCTGTTGATGTCGCCGTTTCCAACTATGAGAACTTTTGAAATTTCTTTTAATTTTTTTATTTTTTCCCAATCTGCTTTTCCTGAATAGCCTTGGTAAGCATATCGACCATGAATTGTAATAAAATCCACACCTGCTTTTTCACATTCTTTTATAACTTCTACAGCAGTAAAAGTTTTTACACCTAATCTTATTTTAATGGAAATTGGTTTTGAAACAACTTCTTTTATTCTTTTAACAATTTCTCCACATTTTGCAGGATAATCTAAAAGTCCTGAACCTGCACCCTGTTTAGCGACATTTGGCGCAGGACATCCCATATTAATGTCTATTATGTCGCACTTATCTTCAATTATTTTTGCAGCTGCAACGAAATCATCTACGTTTGATCCGAATAATTGTATTGAAAATGGTTTTTCCTCACCTTTTTGAATCATTTTGAGTGTTTTTTCATTTCCTTGTAGAATTGCTTTACAACTAATTAATTCTGTCACGGTTAAACCAGCACCATAAAGACTACAAAGCTCTCTAAAAGCCACATCTGTAATTCCTGCCATGGGTGCTAAAAATACTTTGGATTTAAACATAATAATTGATATTTCTAAATTCTATTTAAAAGTAATCCATAATCCTTAAAAAACAAACTTCATTTCACTCTTTTTATGAATGTGTTTACATGTGTAGGACCCTCCTGGTTTTCAGGGATAGCAATAATGCTAGAATTAATTTTCGCTATAGTGACAGGTTTAATTGCTTATTTTTCATATAAGGCATATAAACTTTTAGAAAAAAGAGAAATATTGCTTTTTGGAATATCTTTTTTTTCAATTGCTTTAGGATATTTAATTGAAGTTATATTTAATTTTTCACAAATATATAAAATAACAAGAGCCGTGTTAGAGCCTGTAATAGGAACTATGGCTCATCAATTAAATTTAGGATTTTTTGTTAGTTTAGTACACATAATTTTATTCGTATTAGGATTAACTTTATTGGTTTATTTAACTGTGCCTAAGAGAAGTAAAAAATTATATTGCATTATTTCAGGTTTGGCATTGATTGCGTTATTTACGAGTGCAAATATTGTTTTAACATTCTTTTTAATAAGTAGTTTAATGTTGTTTGGATTGACGTTGTACTATTATCAACTACATTGTAAGAAAAAAAACATTTCAACATTATATAATTTTGTAGGTTTTGGAGCGATATTTTTAGGACATCTTCAATTAGCAGTTACGAGTGGATTTTCAATGTTATATATTGCTAGTCACATAACAACGTTTTTCGGATTTATATTGTTGATGATGAATTTATACAGGGCAATAAAATGAGTAAGAGAAGAAGTAGAGTTCAAATAGTTTTTGACATATTAAATGCTGTTAAAATGAAAGGTGGCAAAATAAAACCAACACATCTACTTTATAAATCAAATTTATCTCATAATATGATGAACGAATATTTACTTGAATTAATGAATAAAAAATTAATTGTTGAAGAATTGAATAAAAAAAATAAAATATACATATTAACTAATAAAGGTTATAATTATTTGGAGGAATTCAACCAAGTACAGAAATTCATGGAATCTTTTGGATTGGATGAAATATAGTGAAAATGCAAAACGAAACAAAGTATAATGGATATAGGAGTAGAATGAAAAATATATTGGATTTTTCAACAGGACTTCTTCTTTTGTGTGAAAAAATTCAACACACTAATTATGATTTGAAAAGAGATCCTTCCAATATTAAATTTTATATTTTTAATAAAAGGGATAAAAATTTAGAAGCGGAAATATTTGGGGATTTAATTATTGTTAATGAGGAATCGCAATTAAATGAATTTTTTGAGACATATTCTAAATGTGAAATAAATGAAATGCAAATTACTCATGAAGAAAAATATGTTCAAGATATGATTACAAGAGGACTATTTCAAAATTTATCGCACCACAATTTTTCAGTTCTAAATATGTGTAATGGGAGTGGAATAATTTTAGACCCTAAAAAAAGAATTGTTGGTAATTTTCATAAAGGTAGTTTGAAATATGATGCTGGTTGCAAAAAACTAAATGAAATTGTTTCTGAATTTAATGAAGCATACAGGACTTAAATAAATTTAGTTGGATTTAAACTTGATTTGAAATGTGTATTTTTTTATTCTAAATTTTTTTAAGATGTATTGAAATATATAGCAAATCTTTTTAAAGGAACTTATACTTCCTGTCTCCATCCCAGCGGGATGGAGCAGTCAGGAGTGCTCGCAGGGCTCATAACCCTGAGGTCGGAGGTTCAAATCCTCTTCCCGCTATATTTTTCTCATTCTGAATAAAAATATATTTGTCCTGCGAGAACCGACGTTAAAAGCCCCAAGAGCACCAATAAAACTAAATTTCGAAATGTTTTCGAAATTATCTTACACACGTATTTTAAAAAGAATTAATAACAAAACGTATGTTAAAAAATTTATCTTTGGACTATAATTTAAGAGGTTATACTTTTGAATATTTAGCAAGAATAATGCTTAGAAGAAAAAATCGAAATAATTTCATATTTCAAATGTGTAGATTTGATTCAATAAATGAAATAATAACTAAATATAAATTAAAAATTTCTCCTAAGGTGGCAAAATTAGTATTTTTACTAGAAAAAGAATGGAACAAATGCGATCTAATTGAGTTTGAATTCGAAGATAATGTAAATAGAGAAATAGAAAACATCATCTTATACGATGTAAAAACCAAATATTTTTCTGTTGATAGGAAATATTTTGAATTTTGTGAGTCTAATTATAAATTTATGAGGAGGTGTTCTGAATTAAATTTTTCAACGAAAATTATTTCAATGGTTTTGTTTGAGAATTGGAGATTTAGTTTTAATATAAGTGACTTTGAAAAAGCACCTAAAAAAATATATTCCAGATTTGTGAAAAATCAGAAATAATATAATTCATTTTAATTTAGTTATATCTTTTTTCTTTTTAAAGAAAAACCAAATCATAGAAGTTATAGCGCCTAAAGTATCCATTAAAATATCTTTTTGCGCGTCCCAAACATCTCCTTGAGAACCTAAAACTTCAGCTCCTGCAGTAGGATCTACTGCAACAGCAAAAACCCATTCAAATAATTCGTATGCTGCAGCCAAAGCCATTATGAAAAATATCGGAAACAAACCAAGTGCCCACTTTTTTGTTACGACTTTCTTTTTTAAGAGATATTCTGCCATACCATAGGCATAGAATCCAACTGCAAAATGTGCAAATCTATCATAATTGTTTCTCGCAAAACCAAAAAGATTTGTTACAAAATCAAAAGGAACTCTTGAAAAGGTGTAATGTCCTCCAATAGTGTGCATAAAAATAAATATCGACATTAAAGCATAAGCAGTGTTTGAAAATTGAAACTTTTTATAAGTTAAAACAAAAAGTAAAACAATTATCATTATTGGAACGTTTTCTGCCCACCAAACATCTCTAGCATAAGGATTTATTGCGCAAATAGTAAATAAAATTACGTAAACGATTAAAAGAATGTGGGGAAATTTTAATTTTTTGAAATTCATTTTTTAGGTAGAACCTCAAATTTAATTTCTTTTAAACCAATTAATCTTTTTAACTCATCTGTTAAGAGTCCAGTTACTTGAGCGGGAAATTCAATTTTAGTTTTGACAGACAATTTATCCCCTTCTAAATTTAGTTCTTCAAAAGGTAGTCTGAAAAGTTCAAAAATAGATTTCACTTGTTCTTTTTTATCAGTTATTATTTTTTTAACATTAACTTCGTACTCAACATCCTTACTAGATAATGGATGATTAAAATCAACTATGATTCTTCCACCACTAACTGTCTTGACAACACCTATTTCTCCATCAACATTAATTTGTAAGCCAGGATATGGTCTAATTTGTTCGTGTTTGAAAGCTTTTGCAGGCATTAATTTTAGCAAAGATGCATTTTTTTTACCGAATGCTTCAACATCAGGAATTTCAAAAGTATATTTTCCAGGTTCTTTTCCTTCTAATCTTTTCTCTAAACCAGGTATTAAATGTCCTTCACCTAGAATGATTGTAAGATCTCCGTATTTTGTTTTTGGGGAATGAATTCCTTCTTTCTTTGCGATAGCTTCTGAAGTAGTATCAAATGCTTCTTTAGTATCAGCGGTTCTGCCAGTGTATTCTAATTGGATAAAATCTCCTTTTTTCATAATTTTCACCTGAGTTTGATGATTTAAGATATTTGTTAGTTTTTTTAAATCTTTGTCTTGTTTGTCTTATTTCTCTTGTTTGTCTTATTTCTCTTGTTTGTTTGCTTTATAAATAAGTTTATAAATAAATCTTTATTTTACTCATAAATGAGCATTCATGAAAAATTACACGTTATTGAAGGAAGTTTAGAAGATTCAAATCATTTTGAAGTAGCTTATCCTATTCAAGTTTTTAAAATTAGTTACCAATTTGAACAAAAATCTGTCGATTTAGGAGATGAGGTTGAACAAAGTTATAATTTCAATAAAATTCAAAGAAGTGCAAAAACTGAGGCTTTGGATTTGTTACTTAAAACCGCACACAAGAAAACTCATTCTAAAAACTACAAAGTAATTTCTAATATTAAATATCCTTATTACAATGTATTAATTTCTCGTTCAAATAATGATGAGAATAAAGATTTATATGATGTTAAGATAGATTTAAATGTTGAAGGAACTATTTTTAAGAAAATAAATTACACTAAAATACTTGAAAATGCGTTATCGCAACATTTTAAAAGAGATTAATTTAATTTATGTTCAAGAGGAAAAATGCTTAATCTATTTAAAAAGAAGAAAAAAGTAATTTTAGACACAAATATCTTACTTTTGCCAGGGCAAATTGGTTTAGATATATTTACAGAAATAGATAAAACAATGACTGAACCATATGAATTATACATTATTAACAACTCTCTTAAAGAATTAAGAAGTATTATGGATGGTGAAACTAGGTTAAAAAAGAAGTCGGATAAGTTTAATGCAAAGTTAGGATTTATCATGGTTAAACAAAAAGGCTTAAAAACACTCCCAGACTCCTCAAATCTTGTAGACAATACAATTGTCGATATAAGCAATTCAGATGTTTATGTGGTGACTCAAGATAAAGAACTACAAAAACGTGTTGAAGAAAAGGGGGCGAAGTTGCTATTGCTCCGACAACAAAAATATTTTGTTGTAAAGTAGGTGAAGAACTTAACGTTCATCATCTTCAATATAACATATTGTAGGTGAAAAAGAAAATGTATTATGCAATAAAAGTAACAGATCACATCAGACTGCCACCAAGCGAGTTTGAGAAAGATTTAAACGAAGGAATAATTGGTCAAATAAAAGGTAAATTCTCAGGTTTTGTTTCAAAAGATCTTGGTTTTGTAATTGACGTTTTAGATATAGATAAAATTGAAGACGGTATTATAATTCCTGGTGATGGTGCACCATATTATAAGACAACTTTTGAATTATTAACTTACATCCCTGAAATGCAAGAAGTCGTTCTTGGTAAAATTAGAGATATAACTGATTTTGGAGCATTTCTATCTTTAGGACCTGTTGATGGTATGATTCACATAAGTCAAACTATGAATGATTTTGTTTCATTTAGTAAGGATAAAGTTCTTCAAGGAAAGGAATCAAATAGAAGTTTAAAGGTTGGAGATATTTGTTATGGACGAATTGTCGCTGTTTCTTTCAAAGATCCTGCAAATCCTAAAATAGGAGTTACTATGAGACAACAAGGTCTTGGTAAACACGAATGGATTGTTCAAGATTTCAAGTTGGATAAAAAAGTAGAAGAATAATTTTTTCTTTTTTTAAAATTTATTTAAATAATGCTCTTTAATTTTTAATCAATGTAAATTAAATTAAAAATTTAATCACATTTTCAATTAAGTATATTTTTATTACTACTTTATCACGACTTCTTTAAGTTTTCACTCCAGAGAAACAAAACTTTAAATAGTAGTATAAACTGCTTAGACTTAAAATGGAGGCGTGTTGTTAAAATGTGGTACAAAGCATATGGTTATTCTCAAAACCCTTTTGAAATGAATCCTTTAAAGGAGAAAACAAACTTAATAGGGTATGAAAAAGAATTAAATGATACAATATATCATATCTCTAAAGGATCTATTGTTTTTATAGAATCTATGAGAGGAAATGGAAGAACAAAATTTCTAAAAGCAGTTATTGACAATTTTACAGGAAAAATAATTTATGTTGATGCTGAGAAATTGAAGAAAAATTTAGATATAGAAAATCTTCTTGCGAAGAAAAATGGAAAAATTTTCTCTAAATTACCTGATAACATGATTTTAATTATAGATAATGCAGATGAATTATCTAATGTTAATTATGAAAGATTGAAATATTTTTTTGATAAAAATAATTTAAGATCGATTGTTTTTGCAGGAAATAATTTCAAGAAATCAAAATTACCTGAAAGTGTAAAACATAGAATTGGCGATAATATTATTTCTTTAAATGAAATAGCGAAAGATGAATTATTTAAAATTTTCATAAATAAATTAGAAACTAATAAAGAGGAATCCTTACTTGACAAAGAGACTCTTGAAAAAGTATATATTCTTTCAAATAAAAATATAAAAAAAACAATTAAAACTTTAAATTTAATGGCTGAACAAATGGCTGAACATCAAGATGATAAGTTAAGATTTGAATATTTATCTGATGTTGAACAAATTGATGAAGAAGATTTAGATATTTCTATGATTGACAAGGATGGTAATGAAATAGTGAAGATTGGAGAGTATTATAGAAATCCTGCTAAAGACATATTTTGTAGTAATTGTGGAGCAATTGTTAGTTTGGATGATACTTCTTGTCCAGAATGTTTAAAAGAATTTGAAGTAGAAGAGGAGGTTCAATAAAATGGAAAATTGGTATCATAAATTAGGATATGAAGAAAATCCTTTCACAATAAAACCTGCTTTTTTTGATGATGAAGTAATTGGTTATGATAAAGAAATTGATGATTTAGTAAAAAAACTTTCAAGTAATAAAATTTGTTTTCTTGAAGGTGAATTTGGTAAAGGTAAATCTTCAATAATAACATATATCATAAATGAGTTTGTTGGTAAAAGTAAAATAATTCATATTAGTAGGAATCGTTCAGATAGAGCACTAAATTATTCTAAACTTTTAATAGAGGCAAACAAAGGTTTTGGAAAATTATTAGGTTTTAAGGCTAAAAAAACAATTCTTATAGTTGATGAAGTTGGAAAAATAAATAAAAAAGATTGTGATCAAATTCTTAATTTATATAAAGATGGTTACATTAGATCAATTTTATTTGCAGATGTATCTTTAGATAAATCTAAAATTAGCCCTGAATTAAAAAAGAAAATTGGAAAAAACATAGTTCGTTTAAAAGATTTGGGTGTAAAAGATATTGTTGATTTAACATATAGTAGATTAGAGAATAAAGAATTAATTTCTGAAGCTTTGATAAAAAAAATATATGATAAATCAAAAAACAATACTCGAAACTTTTTAAGTAAAATCGAATTAGTGTTTAAAAAAGCTTTCGATGAAGGTAAGGATAAGGTGACTGAAGAAGATTTATCTGTCCTTTAATTTCTTTTTATTTAAAAAGGAGCACATAACCTTTATAAATAAAATTCTTTTGCTCCTAAAGTATGACTGATGAAAATAAAGTTCAAATAATTATTGGATTAGTGGAACCTATTAAAATTATATCTTCAACTGATTCAAAAACTTATTTAGCTAGAATTGATACAGGGGCTCTTCGAAGTTCTATTGATAAAAAAATAGCTCAGGAGTTTAAGTTAGGACCTGTTATTAGAGAAGTTATTGTGAAGAATGCTCAAGGAAAAAGTAAACGTCCAGTTGTTAAAGTAAACATTGAAATGGCTAAACAAAATTTTGATGGCGAATTTACAATTGCAGACAGATCTCATATGAAGTTTCCAATATTAATTGGACGAGATATACTAAATAAAGGTTTTCTAATAGATGCAACTAAAGGTTTTGAGGGTGAAAATAATGAAAGCAGCAGTAATTAGTTTAGGAAGTGTTTCAAGTAAATGGATTGTAGAAGAGATGAAAAAATTATTTGAAGAAGTAGATCAAATTGATATTAGAAATTTAGAAATAAACTTTAGTGGTAAAGGTGCAGAAATATTATATTTGGGAAAACCATTTGGAAAATATGATTGTGTTCATACATTAGGTTCATTCAGATATGCTAATTTACTTAATGCATTGACATTACTTTTAGATTCGGATGTTTTTAGAGTTACAAAAGCAACTGCATATAATGTGGCGCACGATAAATTATTGACGCAACTAGCATTACAGAAAAACAATATTCCTATGCCTAGAACCTATGTTGCAGCAACCACTGATGCAGCAAGATCGATATTTAAACAAATGAATTATCCTATAATTATGAAATTCCCACATGGAACTCAAGGTAAGGGAGTATTAGTTGCAGAATCATTTCCTTCTGCCTCATCCATAATGGATGCTTTATCTTATCTTAGACAACCATTCATAATACAAGAATTCATAGATACTGGTGGAAAAGATTTACGTGCAATAGTTATTGGTGACGAAGTTATTGCAGCATATGAGAGAACTGCAGCAAAGAATGAAATAAGATCTAACATTCATCAAGGTGGAGAAGGAAAAGCAATTGAGATTGATGATCACACTAAAGAATTAGCTGTAAAGGCTGCAAAAGCTGTTGGAACTAAAATTTGTGGAGTAGATATTCTTATGAGTTCACACAAAGGTCCTTTAGTTTTAGAGGTTAATATTAGTCCAGGACTTCAAGGAGTAACTAAATATACTGGAATTAATGTTGCAGAAAAAATAGCAAATTATTTGTTTAAAGAAGCATCTGAGAAAAAAGAAAAAGGAATGGATGAAGGTATGAAAGATATTTTATTAGATTTAGATAAAAAAGAATGTGAAAAAGCACATTTAATAACTGAATTAGATTTTAGAGGACGAAGAGTTTTACTTTCAGAAGCAATAACTCAAGGAGCGAAACTTAAAGAAAATTCAGAATATGAAGTTATAGTAAAACAAAATGAAGTTATAATTAAAAAATTTGACTAAGGTGTAATAATGGAAGTACCTAAAAAATATAATGCAGAAGAAATTGAACTTAAATGGGTTAAATTTTGGATGGAAAATAAAACATTTAAATTTGATGAAAATGATTTTGAAAAAGAGTTGTATGTAATTGATACTCCTCCTCCAACAGTTTCTGGAAAAATGCATTTAGGTCATGCTTTTGGAAATAGTCAACAAGATTTCATTGCAAGATTTAAACGTATGAGAGGTTTTAATGTTCTTCAACCATTAGGTACTGATGACAACGGATTACCTACTAAATTACTAATTGAAAAAACAAAAAAAGTTAAAGCTTCTATGATGGATAGAAAAGAATTCAGAGATTTATGTTTGAAAACTTTAAATGATGAGTTGAAACCAAGTTATATTGGAGATTGGAAAAGATTGGGAATAAGTTGTGATTATGATGTTACTTATTCAACAATAGATCCTCATTGTCAAAAAATTTCTCAAAAATCTTTTTTAGATTTTTATGCTAAAGGTAGAGAATATAGACAAGAAGCTCCTGCAATGTTTTGTCCAAAATGTCAAACAGCAATTTCTCAAGTAGAATGTGAAGATGTAGAAATTCCTTCACACTTTAATGATATTGTTTTTAAAGTTGATGGAGAAGATTTAATTATTGCTACTACAAGACCTGAACTTTTACCTGCTTGTGTGTCGGTTTTCTATCATCCAGATGATAAAAGATATAAACATCTTTTCGAGAAGAAAGCAAAAGTTCCTCTTTTTGATATTGAAGTTCCAATACTTGAAGATGAAAGAGTTGATCCTGAAAAAGGAACTGGTATTGTTATGTGTTGTACGTTTGGAGATCAAACAGATATGGAGTGGCAAAAACAATATCATCTTCCAATAAAAGAAGCATTTGGAAGAGATGGAAAAATGACTTCTCTTGCAGAAAAATATGAGGGTATGCAAATTATTGAAGCTAGAAAAGCAATAATTGGAGATTTGCAGAAATCCAATCTATTGAAAGCCAGCAGACAGATTTCACATGCAGTTAATGTTCACGAAAGATGTGGAACTCCTATTGAATTCATTCATTCTAAACAATGGTTTATTAGATATTTAGATTTGAAAGAAGATATGGAGAAGTGGGGAGATGAATTTGAATGGCTTCCACCACATATGAAAAATAGATATGATAATTGGGTTAAAGGTTTAGCTTGGGATTGGTGTATTTCAAGACAATTACCTTTCGGTATTCCTTTTCCTGTTTGGTATTGTAAAGAATGTGATGAAATAATTTTGGCCAAAGAAGAAGATTTACCTGTTGATCCTGTTGAAGATAAACCTCCAATAAATAAATGTCCTAAATGTGGATGTTCTGAATTTGTTCCTGAGACCGATGTTTTCAACACTTGGGCAACATCTTCTTTAACTCCAACAATAGTTAAAGAATTGTTTAAAGGTAAACCTATGTATGATAAATTAATTCAAAGACCTATGGATTTGAGACCTCAAGGACACGACATAATCTCGTTTTGGTTATTTAATACAGTTGTAAAATCACAAATACATTTTAATATGAAGCCTTGGAATAAATGTTTTATTAATGGATGGATGTTAGATGAAAATGGTAAAAAAATGTCTAAATCAAAAGGCAATGTTGTGGAACCTAGAGATATAATTAAAAAATATTCTGCAGATGCTTTGAGGTTTATGGCAGCCAGTTCAAAATTAGGCGAAGATTTAGCATTTCCTGAAAAAGATATTGTTACTGGAAATAAAACTGTAACTAAAATTTTTAATGCTGCAAAATTTGCTTTGATGCATTTAGAAGATTTTCAAGATGAAGAAGTTCAAGAACTTTGGGAAATTGATAAATGGGTTTTAACAAAATTAAATAAAACAATTAAAAATACCACGGATTGTTTTGAAAAATATGATTTCTCTAAAGCTAAATCTGAGGTTGATTCATTTTTCTGGAAAGTTTTCTGTGACTATTATTTGGAAATGGTTAAAGATAGATTATATAATCCTGATATATATGGTGATAATGCAAGAAAATCAGGACAATTTGTTTTGAAAAAAGTTTTGACAACAGTTCTTCAACTGTTTGCACCATTTATGCCATTTGTGACAGAAGAAATCTATTCTTGGTACAATGAAAAAAGCATTCATTTAAGTTCTTGGCCAGAATACGAAGAATTTTATGTTGATGATAATGCAGAAATTTCCGGAGATTTAGCAACAGAAATAATAAGTTATGTTAGAAAATTCAAAAGCGATAAACAAGTTAGTCAAAAAGAAGAAATAGAAAATATAAATTTATGTTATCCTGAAGATAAAATTAAATATCTTAAATCAGTAGAAAAAACTATAAAAATGACCACTAAGGCAAAAAACATAGTTTATAAAGAAATTTCAGATGAATTAGAAATTGAAGTTGAATTAAAATCTTAGATAACTTTAAATATAAGTTTAATCTAAATTGATTTAAGAGGTGTATTTTTGAGATTTAGAAAAGGTCAAGCAGCTATGGAGTATTTGATTACTTATTCTTGGGCTTTTTTAGTTATTCTTTCAGCAATAGGAGTTTTAACGTATTTTGGAGCGTTTAATCCCAATAAATATATACCTAGTTCTTGTGATTTTGGAGAACAATTGAAATGTGTTGATTATTATGTTGGTTCAAACAACATCCATACAAAAGTAATTATAAAATTCAGAAATCAATTTGAACAAGACATACGAATTTTAGGGGTAGAAAACGATCTTATTGATGAAATCAATATAGATGAAGATAATCCTTTAGTAATTCCAGCTGGAGAAATTGGAACAGTTCAGTTCAATACTACAAATATAGAAAGTATTGGTCAAAGAGTTCAATACGAAATGAATATAAATTTTTCAAGAGACGATGATTCTGCAAGAGAACACGTTTTATATGGAAAACTTTCTTCTAAAGTTTCAGATAATAGTTTAGATATAGTTTAATTTTTATTGAAAAATTCTTTTATTTTATCAACATAATAATCTACACTAATTTTTATTTTCCAAGTTTTTGGAAAACACCTATAATAATTATTCCAAGTATATCTTTCATCTAAAAATATAATTACTCCTTTATCGCTTTCACTTCTAATACATCTTCCAGCACTCTGTATAACTTTGTTGAATGCAGGAAATAAATAACCGTAATCCCAACCTTTGTTGAATTTTTTATCATAATATTCTATTAAGGATTTTGTTTCTAAATCAGGTTTAGTTAAAGGTAAACCCACTATTACTACTGTTTTTAATTCGTCACCAGGTAGATCTATACCTTCTCCAAAAGAACCAGATATTGCTGCAAGCAGAGTTGCGCCAGTTTTTTTATATTCTTTAAATTTTTGTATGACTTCTTCTTTTTCGTCACGACTCATTTCAGAACTTTCTTGGAAAACTGTTTTTTCAACACCAACCATATGTTCATATATTTGATCTCTTAAATAGTATGAAGGAAAAAATATTGCAGAATTCCCAGGTGTTATGTTAATTACATCAACTAGTACTTTAGCTATTTGTTTGAATTGATCTTCACTTCGCGAAGTAAATTTAGTAGAAGTTTTGCCTATAATTAAGTTTAAACGATTTTCGTCTGGAAAGGGAGACGGGAAAATTTTCTCTTCGGTTTTGGTTTCATCAAATCCTAATAGTTCTTTGTACATGTCTGTTGGAGTTAAAGTTCCACTCATCATTATAACTGAGCTAGATTCTTCTAAAACTTCTTTTGAAATAATGCTCGGATCCAAACATCTATAAGATAAAATTATGTTATCTTCTCTATGTCCTTTTTTTCTTGAAATAATGCGTGTAAATCCGTCATCCGATCCTAACCAATAATCTAAGAAAAATCCTATTGCACCAATATATGATTGTTGTTTATCTTCTCTAATTACATCTGCATTATCATAACATATATCTATTAATTCTTTATATGGGTATATTGCTTCAATCAATTCTACGAATTTTTCTTTCTCCACATATTTTTCTTCTTCATTTCCTAAAAGTAATCTTAAAAGTTGAGGTATGTTTGAAAATATTTCTTCTAAATCAGATAAACCATATTTTTTAGCTTCATTTGCAGCACGAGATAACATTATTGTTGATAGTGATTCTGAAGACAAATCTTTTATTCTGTCATGTAAATTATGTGCTTCATCTACTATGATGATACAATCCTCTAGTTTTTTATTAATTTTTTTTAAGAATTTATTTCTTATACTTGGATTAAACATATAATAATAATCAGTTATAATTATATGTGAGCGTTTAGCCATGTTTTGAGCTAGTTCGTAAGGGCACAATTTATATTCTCTACCTGTATCAATTAATTTAGTTACATATGCAGGACTTACTTTACTTAATTCATCAAGTGCTTCTTTTGCAATAACAGACAATTTTTCACCATTTTTCATTGCTTCAAAAAAAGGACATTGACCATCTTCTCTTAAAGCTCTACAATATTCGCCAAATTCATTATTTTTTAAAAGCTGAACTCCTGGTTGTATACACATCCATTTTTTTCCTATAAAATCTGTTGCTTGAATAGGAATGTTAAATTTATCTTTTATTTGTTTAACAGTATCTAATGCAATTTTATGTTGTGTATTTCTAGACGTGAGGAAGAATATTGTTTTGTTTTGATCTAGTGCTTCTTTAATTATAGGAGATATACTTGCTGCAGTTTTACCTAAACCAGTTGGAGCATGTATTATAGCATTTTTTTTAGACTTTACACAAGATTGAACAAGATTAACCATTTCTTCTTGAATTTCTCGCATTTCGTCATGTGGAAAAAGAACATCATCCATAATTTAAAGAAAAGAGAACTGCTTTTAAATCTTCTGTGTATGTGACCAGTGATTTATTTTTTTATTTTCTTCTTTGTATCAAAAATATGTTTTTTTACAAGATATTTTCCTTTTTCAAAAATATTTCTACCTTCTTCTGGCCAAGTTTTAACAGATTCTTCAACAATTTTAGAATAATCTTTTTTTAACTTATCAGGATTTGATTTATTGTTACCATATTTATCAAAATACATAACTGTATCAATTTCTTCTACTAATTTATCGTCAGGTTTGCCTCTAGGATAACCTATAGGAATGACAACTTCAACACGAGCATCACCCACACCAAAATAATCATCTATTTTTTGTTGATCAAAACCACTTACCCAACAAGCTCCTAAACCTAGCGCATGAGCACCTAATAAAATATTTTGTGCTGCTGCAGAAGCATTTTGTACAGCATATATGTGATCTCCTTTAGGACCATAAAGCTCTCGTTGTTTCTTAGGTTGGGAACAAACAACAATAACTCCTGTTGCTTTAGCAATCCATCCTTGTTCCATGCAAAGTTCAGCCACTTTATTTAAAACGTTTTGTTCGCGAGATACAATGAATCTAAAATCTTGGAGATTTCCTGAAGTTGGTGCATGTAATCCACACTCAACTAATAAATATAAATCATCTTCATCTACAACTCTATCGCTGTAATTTCTGAAAGTTCTTCTTGACATTATGCATTTGAATATGTCCATTTTTACCTCAATCTAATATACTTATTAATTATTTTGTCTTAATGAATTTCCACAAGAGGAACAATAATATGCTGTTGCAGGATTTCTTGCACCACACCTATTACAATAAATACTTGGATTAATTGTGTTTGGCTTTGGTTTGTTACGACTATTTATTTTTCTTTCCATATAATCTATATCATCAATACCTGCTAGCTGTTGAGCAACCTTTTTTTCTTTCTTAGAAAGAGATTGCATAGCCCATTTAACCAAACCTATTATTATGAATATTAAGCCCACATAAATAAACAAAGTCATTGCATTTTGGTTAACATACTCTCCGGAGTTTTTAATAAAGGCCGCATAAGCTGAAATTAAGAAGCCCGTTATAAAAAATAACCAATATGGTAAAGGTCTACTATGTTGTTCCATAAGGAGAATTGCATTATATTCATTTATAAATGTTACTTTATGCGTATTTTTTGAATTTAGACCACTATTTAATGACGAAAAGAAGATATATTTATAAATAAATTTGAATTTTCGTCAATTATGGGAGAATTTATTTTAGGTCACAATCAAAAAAGAATCAATAATCTGAAAATTCCTGCTTTAGATACAATTTTAGAAAAATATGATTTATTTAAACAAGAAAGTATAGTTATGAGTAAAGTTTTAGTAGAAATATACCTTAGCAACTTTTCGAATGCATTTTATTCTGAAGAATTGTTTGCAAAATTCTTTCATAGAAATCCTGAAACGATAAAAAATAATAGTCTATTTGTTGTAGAAAATTTATTGAAAGATTCTTTTTCGAAAATAGATTTGAATCCTTCAGTGGTGGAAAGAATTAAAGAGTTTCATTCTGAAGAAGAAAAAACAATTTTAGAATATTATTCTGAGAATGTTTATGAGACATCAAAAACTAAAAAATATTTTAGAAGAAAGGATAATGCTGAAAAATACCAAATGGGAGAAATGATTAATTTCAACGAATATAAAAAAGTCTTAGATATTAGCACTAAGACTATAAATTCTAGAATGAATCCAAAATTAGATGAAAAGGTAATGAGATATATTTTAAAGAAATTATTTCCAAATCATGGCGTAATGACTGAAGATAAGTTGGAACCATATATTTATGAAAAAGATAGAGATATTAAGAAATCAATGAATTTTGCATTTTTTGAAAAACCAAACAATCATTATTCTGAAATAAATAAAGAAAAAGTTATTTTAAAAGTATGGCCAATATGGAAAAGCGGAAAATTATGGACAAATACTCGTAAGAAAAATGAAGAAAAATATTCTTTATTGACTGAAGTAATTTCTAGTTCAGATATAAAAGCGATTTTTGGAAATACATATCCGCAAGATATAACCCCTATGTATATAATTGATGTTCTGAAAAAGAATACAAATGATTTTGGCGTGTGTGATACTGAAGAAAAAGCTAAGCAAATGACTCAAGCAATAAATAGAAAAGTTATAAATGATCTTGAAGTTAAAATATATTTAACAGGTAGGGGCGCTAAGAAAAATTTTGATTTATTTCACGAACATTATGATAAAACAAACAAAATTAAATTATTAGATTTACATACTAATATAAAAAAATTCAACACATTACCTCCAATTATAAGAAAATACATTCTAGCTAAAACTCATAAAGATAGAACACACTTATATGACAAGGCTAAAAGAGGATATTAAAGGTTACATTTTTAAATAACTACTTTTTCTCTTAAGAAATGGGATATGAACTTATAATTTCTGAGAAACCATCTCAATCAAAAAAAATCGCTGAATCTCTTGCAGATACAAAAGCAACAAAAATATCTGAAAATGGTGTTAATTACTATTCTTTGACTCATAAAGGCAAGGAAATAATATGTGCAAGTGCTGTAGGACATATTTATTCTCTTGAAGAAAAAAATAAATCATTTACATATCCTTCATTTGATATTGAATGGAAACCTGCTTTTGAAGTAGATAAAAACGCAACACATACTAAAAAATACATTAATGTTCTTAAAAAGCTAGCAAAAAAGGCGGAATCTTTTACAATAGCAACGGACTTTGATATTGAAGGAGAAGTTATCGGTCTTAACGCTCTTAGATATGCTTGTGGACAAAAAGAAGCTCAAAGAATGAAATTTTCAACATTAACTAAACCAGATTTAGAAAAAAGTTATGATACTAAATTAAAAACGATTGAGTGGAAACAAGCTGAGGCTGGGGAAACAAGACATTTCCTTGATTGGATGTATGGTATGAATATTAGCCGTGCACTTATGATTGCAATTAAAAAAGCAGGAATTTGGAAATCACTTTCAACAGGAAGAGTTCAAGGACCTGCTCTTAAAATAGTTGTAGATAAAGAAAAAGAAATAAAAAAGTTTATTCCAACTCCTTATTGGCAAATAACATATAAGGGAGTTGTTAAAGGAACACAAGTAGATAGTTTACATGAAAAAGATAAATTTCTTGTTGAAAAAAAAGCAGAAGAAATTTTCAATAAAATTAAAGGTAAAGACGGAAAAATAAAAAAAATTGATTCAAATAAGAAAAAAGTTCCTCCTCCATTTCCTTTTGATCTTACAACACTTCAAACCGAAGCGTACAAATCACTAAGATTTTCTCCGAAAGATTCTTTAGCTATTGCTCAGGATTTGTATTCAAATGGATGGATTTCTTATCCTAGAACAAGTTCTCAACAATTGCCACCTGAATTAGGTTATGAAAAATTGTTGAAATCTTTATTAAGATCGAACATTTATAAAGAATTAGCACAAAAAATTCTTTCACAAAAAATTTTGAAACCAAATAACGGCACTAAAAAAGATCCTGCACATCCTGCAATATATCCTACAGGAGTATTACCTGATTTAAAAAAGATAAGTGAAAGAGGGTTAAAATTATTTGATTTAATTGTTAGAAGATTCTTAGCTACATTCTCAACAGAAGCTGAAAGAGAAACAAACAAAATAACGTTTGATGTAGAAGGGGAGAATTTTGAAACTAAAGGAACTAGAACAACAATTGAAGGTTGGTTTGAATTTTATGGGAAACACGTAAAATTAGATGATGTAACTTTACCTAAAGTTGAGATAGGTCAAGATGTTAAGTATAAAAAAGCAGAGTTACTAAGTAAGGAAACTTCACCTCCTAAAAGATATACTCCTTCATCTTTAATTAAAGAATTAGAAAAAAGAAATCTTGGAACAAAATCGACAAGAGCATCAATAATTGAAACTCTTCATCAAAGAGATTATGTTGGAGAAAAAACTTTAGAAGCAACGGAAATGGGAATTAAAATAAACGATACTTTGGAAAAATATTGTCCAGATATAGTTAAAGAAGACCTAACAAGACATTTTGAAGAAGAAATGGAATTAATTCGTGAGGAAAAAAGTTCTGAGAAGAAAATTTTAGATGAAGCTAAAACTGAACTTATGAAAATACTTGAAAAACTAAAGAAACATGAAAAACACATTGGTGAAGAGCTTAAAAATTCTCTTGAAGAGATGCAAGATATTCAAAACCACGTTGGAAAATGTCCTATTTGTAAAGAAGGTAATCTTGTAATAAAATATTCTCCTAAAACAAAACAGAAATTCATAGGATGTGATAAATATCCTGAATGTAAAGCAATATATTCTGTACCTAAAGCTACAAAAATAGTTGGAACAGATAAAAAGTGCGAGGCGTGTGGATTTCCTCTTATTTCAGTAACTCATGGTGGAAGAACACAACTTATGTGTTTTAATATAGATTGTCCTAAAAAATTGGACGAACATGATCATGATCCTTCTGTTAAAAAACTATTAACTAAACCATGTCCTAAATGTGGTGAAAAATTAGTTATGAGAAAAAGTTTCTATGGTGAATTTATAGGTTGTTCAAGTTATCCTAAATGCCACTATATGTGTAAATTAGATGGTGAAGAGATAATTATGAATAAGAAAAAGACTAAAAAAACAATTAAAACAGTTAAGAAAACTTCTAAGAAGACGAGTAAAAAGAAACAAGTCTAAAAATTTATAATCTGTGTAGAAATAAACCCTAGTAAACGAATTCCGAAGAATTCATTCACTATAAAATTAAATTCAAAAAAATTAAGAAATTACTTTTTCTTTTTAACTACTCTTTTTTTAGTAGTTTTCTTTTTAGCTGGAGCTTTTTTTACTGCTTTTTTCTTTACTGCTTTCTTTTTAGCTGGAGCTTTTTTCACTGCTTTCTTAACAGTTTTTTTCTTAACAGCTTTTTTCTTTTTAGCTGGAGCTTTTTTTACTGCTTTTTTCTTTACTACTTTTTTCTTAACAGCTTTCTTCTTAACAGCTTTCTTTTTTACTGCTTTCTTTTTAGCTGGAGCTTTTTTTACTGCTTTTTTCTTTACTGCTTTCTTTTTAGCTGGAGCTTTTTTCACTGCTTTCTTAACTGCTTTTTTCTTTACTACTTTTTTTACAACTTTTTTCTTAGTAGGTTTTTTCTTTGCTACCATGAATACACACCTCGTGTAGTTTTTAACCATATGTAAAATATAGTTAATAAGGTTTATTCAGAAAAACTAGTATTTAAAGGTTTTTGTTTTAGAGCAAAAAATTAACAAATATTTAGTGTTTTATAAATTTTTTACAAAATTAAAAAAAATTTTATTAAAATTTTAATAGAAAAAAATTAAAAAAATTATTCACAATCAATCGCACAATTTTCAATTGTTTCTTCACAAATGCAATTTGCATTTATACATTGATCATCATTACAAATAGAATCTCCGCATTTATTTAGACAACCATCCATAGTAATCTCATCGAATGGAAGTTCTTCTAGACTTTGTACAAATTCACTTGTTTCAACGTCTGTGTCAGTTGTTTGAGTTAATTGATTTTCAGAAGAATTCACTGAAATCACTTCATTGCTTGAACAAGCAGTAGCAAATATTGCTAAAACAAAAACAAATGTTAAAATTAATAATTTGAAATCCATTTTATTTACCTCTGTCTCACAACAATGAAATTGTGATGGAGTATATAAAAATTTTGATTGGTTAGATAATAATGACTAAAAAGTTTACCAAAAAAATTAATTTAAATATAATTTGCTTAAAAATTATAAACAAATTAGATTTGCTTAATAAATTCTTCAACTTTTTCGAGAATTATTTTTTTTGCAGCAGGAATAAACTTAATACTTCCTGCAACATCATGACCGCCTCCAGAAATTCTAGCAAAGGAAACATTTTCTTTCAGGAATTGGACTAATTTATTACCATCAAAACATTTTTCAGATTGGTAAACTCTATATACAATCATTGAATCACTATATGCTAAAGTAATAAATTTATTTGTAGTTGTTTCATGCTTATTATGAACAAATCCAGTAATCTTACCAATTGAGAAAAAATCGTTCCAAAGAGTTAATTTATCTGCATCTAATAGAATTATTTGGAATTTACCCCAAGATTTTTCTTCTTTAAACTTTTCGGTTGCTAAAAATAATTCTTTTTGTGTTTCTTCCAAGTAATTTTCATATAAATTTACCAAATCTTTTTGTTTCTGAGATGGTTTTTTCAATAAATCTTTTATTGGCAACTCACCATAAGCATATTTGGTGAAAAATACTTCAAGATTTACCATATTTCCTAATTTTTGTAAATAATCTAAAGGTTCATTGGAAAGTTGAACGAATTTTTCAAAAGGTTCTCCTTGACATTTATCTGCAACAGCACCTAAGGTTGCAGAGAAAACATCGTGATGAACTTCTTCAGTTAAATAATAAGCCAATCTAAAAGATAACATTGATGTGGAGAATTCTTTAGAAAGACCTACTAAATGAGGGTTTGAATGAGCTAATACTAATTCACAAGTTTGAGATTTACCGTGTTCATCTAATTTTCCAGGATCGTGATGATCTACGACGACAAAGTCCGCTCCAAATATTTTTGCTTTTTTTATGGCTAAGATATCTTCACATGTACTTCCATTATCAATTATTATTATTAGAGGAGTTTTGTTTTCAACTCTATCTAAATTTGATTGAAAAAAAGAAATATCTTTTGTAGCATCACTTATTTCATAATAAGGTGTTTTAGAAGCATTTCTGGTATAATAATTGTGTATAAATTTTAAATCTGGTTGTCTTTGTTTTATTTTATATAAAATTGCATTTTCCAAAATATATGCACTTGCATAACCATCACAATCAGCATGATGGGACAATATTATGGGTCTTTTTTGATTTATTGCATTTAATATTTCATCAGAAACTTTTTTTAAGGAAGGTTCTAATTTTCTCCAATCTTGATGTTCAAATATATCGTTTTTATTTAAGTTTTTAACTTTTTCTATTACATTTTCTTGAATATTTTTTTCTACTTTCTTTACATCTACTATTTGACCTTGTAATCTTCCTTCATACATTGTTTTTTTGAAAGAAAATGTAACTACACAACCTTGTTCTATTTCAGGATATGCGCTCTGACCAGGTAAGTATTTGACTAACTGAAGTGTTTGATTTCCATCATCAACAGTAAATATAGTAACATTCTGTAATCTTACAACTTGACTAACTTTAGCTTTTAATGTATAAATAACATTTTCATCTTTATCATCCAATATATCTTTTATTTTTAACATTTCTTTGAATTTCATTTTAACCTTCTTTACATTATGTACACGAGTATTTAAATTTTTGTAAATGTTTTTCGGAATTAGTTTTTCCAAGAAGAATGACCAAAATGAATTATTAGATCTATGCCTAATTTTTCAACGTCTGAAGGTATATCGCAAGCTCCAAAATTACTTCCAGCCCAAATCCATACTTCAACATCAATTTTACTTTCTATATCTTCTTTTAAGTTTTGGGCGAGAGGCTTTAAACCATCAGGTAATTGAATTAAGACATTTTTAGAACTATTTAGTTTAATTGTGTCGATAACTTTATCTAATTCAAAATTATAATCTTTGTAATTCATTTTAAATAAAAAAATAAGGGAAATTAATCCCTTTCAAATTATTCTTTCTTTTCTTCGTCTTCAGAATCTTCTTCAGTTTCTTCTGTGTCGTCTTCTTCACTGATATCTACAGATTCTTCTTCATCTTCAAGAATTTTGTTAGATTTTTCTTTTGGTTCTTCTTCTATTTCTTCTTCATCTTGATCATCATCAAAATCTTCAGTATCTTTATCAAAATCTTCAGAATTCAAATCATCAATATCGTCTGCTTGAACATATGCATTTTCTTCTGCTTTTTTATCTTTCCACTTCTGAGCTTCTTTTTTATCCAATTTTCTCTTTTTAACTGGTTCAGAGACAACTTCTTTATCTGTTACAACTATTTTTGTATTTTCAACCAATTTTGCCATTCTAATATCTACGCTTTTGATTGGAAAAATCTTTTTTAGAGAATCTTTTATAATTTTCTGTAATTTTCCTTCAACTATTGCTTGTACAGTTCCTTCAACATTTGTTTTTACAACGTATTCTCTGATGATTTTTCTTGCTTCTAATCTACATGCAGACTGAATTAATTTAGTTGTGTGATTAACAGTCACTATAAGAGGTTTAATTCTTAAAATTCTTTTATCTGAAGTTTTTGATATGAATGAATCTGCAACTTTATCTCTTCCACGTCTAACTAATCTTTTTAATGCTGAATTAATCATATTATATCCAACAACTTCAGTTTTACCTTTTCCATCTTCAACACCAATAACTTTAAATTGAATATTTGCGTTTTGTTTTCGCATATTTTTAGTTATTGTTGATAAATTAGCTGTTAAATATTTTCCATTGAGATCGCTTGTTTCAAAAACATGTGATTCTCCTAATAAAGCTTCACCAAACATTGCAGGCGCGTAAATTGGAGCCCATTTTTTCTTTCCTTTTTTAATAATTGTTTTTTTCTTTTTAACTGCCATTTTAGTTCACCTATGCTGTTCGTTTACGCTTTTCTTTTTTCATTCTTTTTCGTTGCCACTTCCAACGCATTTGACCTTTCTTTTTCCATCGTCTACTTGATCGTTTCATTTTTATTTTACCTTTTATTTTTTATTTGAAAAACAATAATATTTTCTAGTAACATATTTACTAAGAAAATGAATGCTCCCGCCGGGATTCGAACCCGGGTCCTCGGCGCGAAAGGCTGAGATGATTGGCCGGACTACACCACGGAAGCAGAATTGCCATTGATTTTAGTTGTTTTTTAAAATGTCGTCTCGCCCGATTCACAGTTAGATGGACTGCTACTTAGGTTTGAGTGAAAATTGAGAAATTTTTTCCATTTATAAAGGTAGTGGTTTATTTCTTCTGTAAATTTGACTAGGTGGAGCTTGTGAAGGCACACTTCCATCATAATTTTCTTGAGAATTGTGCGCAAAAGTGTAAATAGGTTCCATTATTCTTGGGAAACCTCTAGATGCCAATAATGCAAATTCTTCACTGACACCAAGATTTAACATGAAATGTACTTTTTTTGAGCCTTCTTTTATTTCTTTCATAAAATTGTCTTTAAATAAATAATCCATTTTATCATCTTTTTTATTATATTGCAACCAAAATAAAATGTGAGCCTACGGGGATTCAACCGAACGAATTTGTAAGTGAGCGTTGTGCTGGAATAAATATGACAGCATGTTCAAATCCCAAAATAAAATGTGAGCCTACGGGGATTTGAACCCCGGACCACTGGCTCTCTTCGAGCGACATTGCTAAAACGCAATGCTGTCATATAAGACCAGCACTCTACCAGACTAAGCTATAGGCTCAGATATGCACCGACCGGGAATCGAACCCGGGCCGAAGCCTCTTTGCAAGATTGAAGATTATTAAAATTTTCTTCACATCTATGGCAAGGCCCCATTGTACCATTCAACCACCGGTGCAAGACGTAGATTTAAGAGAAAGAACTTTATTTAAAAAGGTTTTGATAGATTAAAATAGTTTCATTTATAAATGTTGAATTTTTAAATAGAGTATGGTGAGTACTCTTAAAAATGCTAGAAGATTAGAAGAAATAATAAAAGTATTTACAAAACATGGTTTTGGAATAATTTTTGATAAAGTTAGAGATAAGAAACACATTTCTTCACCAGAAAAACATTTAAGATTAATTTTAGAAGATCTTGGCGGGGCATTTGTTAAATTAGGACAAATTCTTTCATTAAGACCTGATTTAATACCTCCAAAATATTGTAATGAATTAGAAAAATTACAAGACAATTCTACACCTGTTCCTTATGAAGACATTAAAAAAATAATTAAAGAGGAACTTAGTAGACCGATAAAAACTGTTTTTGAAAAAATAAATCAAAGACCAATTGCCACAGGATCTGTAGCGCAAACACATCTTGCTAAATTAATTAATGGTGAAGAAGTTGTAATTAAAGTTATGAAACCAGGTGTTGAAGAAAGATTTGAAGAAGATTTTAAATTGTTAGAATATGTTGCAGTTAAAGTAAAAAAATATGTACCTTCATTCATAGACGTTGAAGAAATAATTTCTGAGTTCAAAAAATATACTGAAGAAGAATTAGATTTTAAAAAAGAACTTAAACACATATCTGAATTTCAAGGCGATGAAGAATTTAAAATTCCAAAACCATATCCTCAATTTAATACAAAAAGATTATTAATTATGAGTTATATAAGTGGAAAACCATTAAGTGATAAAAATTATCTTTACAAAGCTAGAAGTGAAAAAGAATATTTGTCAAACAAAATAACAACAGGTATAATGAAACAAGTTTTTATAAAAGGAATTTTTCATGGAGATCCACATCCTGGAAACATATTTGTCGATGGTAGAAAATTAGGATTAATTGATTTTGGAATTGTTGGTAAAATAAGTGAAAGTACAAAAACTAAGCTCGTCATGATTCTTTATTCTATGATAGAAAGAAACTTAGATTTATTGATTAAAACAGTATCTGAAATAGGTATAAGTAAGAATGCAAATAAAGATTTTGAAGATGATTTAAAATATTATTTTGAAAAATATTATGACGCTAAATTAAAAGATATAAATTTCAAAGATGTAATAAATACTATTTTTTATATGGGAAATAAACATAATTTGAAACTTCCAAAAGAACTTGTGATTTTAGGTAAAACAATTGCAACCACAGAAAGTGTTTGTGAAGAAATTAATCCAGAGTTTAATTTTGTTCAGACTGCCAAGCCTTTCTTGAAAAAAAATCTTTCAAAATTTTTTAACACTAAAATGTTATTAGATAATTTTAAAAATGAAGTTAAAGAATATGGTGGCTTGATATTGTCTTTGCCTAAAGATGTGAAAAGACTAATTCAATTGGAAGAAAGAAAGGAGAAAGATTCTTTGAAAATTCAAAAAACACTTAGAAATCTTGAAATAGATATTGTTTTTGTAGAAGTTGAATTTATTCTAGCAATGTTTTCAATAATATTTACTTTAATAGGAATATTTCTTTTAGTTTTGAATTTTAATCCTATTTCGTATATTTTTCTTAATGTAGGAATATTTATATTTTTAATAATACTAATATTAATTTTAAAGAAAAGAAAAAATTAAAAAAAATTAAACTCCGCAACCTGCATCCACTGTGTTTCCCGTTGTTTCAGTATAACCAAAACCAGGTGATGGTGATGCAGAAGATAACTCAGTGTTACATTCTTCAGGAGCTTCTTTGAATGCAAAGCAAACAGCCTCTAAAATACTTTTAGAATCTCTTCCTGCAGAAGGTGTTGCACCATTAATTATTAGTGTTGGAGAACCTCGAACACCATATTTTATATTATCTTCTTCATGTAATGAAAATGAAGGAAACGTTCCCATCCATGTTGATTGGTCTGCAAAATCTTCCATTATTTTGTATTCAGAATCAACTTCATCAAAACAAGAATCTAAAACATTTTGGTCTAAAGCAAGTTCTTCAACACATCTTGGAG
Organism: uncultured Methanosarcinales archaeon; assembly: GCA_964430665.1. Taxonomy (GTDB): domain Archaea; phylum Nanobdellota; class Nanobdellia; order Woesearchaeales; family SKGA01; genus JAQUYS01. The sequence goes on from CAYSFC010000001.1 coordinate 42,921, forward strand.
AATCAGAATCTTCTAAGAAGCATTCTAAATATTGTATCATCATATCTTTTGAATATTCTTTTTCAACACAATATTGAGTTATTTGTTCTTTGATTTCTTTTTCACCATGCATTGCATAATTTACAAATTTAAGTTGGAAATCAATTTTATCTCCTAAAGTTTTTACAACTGGAATCATACCTTTTTCTATTTGAGTCCCATATGGACAATGACTCATAACAAAAACCTCTACAACAGGTTTGTCTGTTTTTTGTACACACTCCCATTGAGATTGGCACTCTGTAGCTTCACAGTCAACTTTTCCATCTCCTGTATCATCAATACCATTATCACAAATTTCAGCTTCAGGATTGAAAGAAGCACCTATTTGAAGAGAATTATATTCTCCAGCATCTAGCATAAAAGATGAAATTTCATCATAACCTGTAACACTCTCTGCAGATTTATCAAAAAGCAAAGCAGGTAATGCATTTAAATTAGATTCCACATACAAATCTTTTCCTTCATTTGAGTTGTAATCAATTTCTTCAACAACTAAATTTGGAAGAATCGATTGTAATTGAGATATTACTTGATCTGCAAAAGAATCACAAGAATCGCAACGTTCATCATTCAACACAATCAATTTTAGTTCTTCTTCAGATATTGTTTCTTGTTCAGAAGAATTAATCACATTAGATGTTACATTGTTGAATGAAAAATTCGAAAAACCATTTGTCAAAATCGCCACTATAAGTAGTGCAGCAAAAACAAAAGTTCCTACTCTCCATAAATTGATACCTTCGTTTTTATTCTTAGGTATATCGTGTTTTTGTACCATATTTTATAAACCCCTTATTTACTATTAATTAATGAAAATTCTGAACAAAGGTTATTATATAAAACTTACGTTATAGATGGAAATAAGAGTAAATTTAATCATAACTTCGTAGTAAATTAAATTATACTTACTTCTATTGCTGCAGCTATTATAACTAGAATAAAAGATATTGTTAGAAATATTAGAGCATCAGTTACTATATGGTGAAACTTTTTTGAAAACAATTCTTCTCTCAAAACCGCTTTAGAAACAATTCCTCCAACTATTGCAGCACCTATATATGCTAAAGCTTCAGTTACTAAATGTGGAACAAACGGCCATATTGATGTAAAAAAATAAAGAATAGGATTTATTTGTGCATTTGCAGCAGAATATTTTGCAAAAAATCCAAAAACCACACCCCAAACTGATGCATTCCAAGTTAAAAAAATTACTGCACCAGCGCCGTAAACAAAAGATAAAATTAAAGAAGCAATAAAAACAACTAAATTATTTTTAACTATTGAAAAAAATGTTGTAGAATTAAAAGCATTACCAACCATATTTACTGTTTTCATTTGTGAAGAAAAATAATATTGTATTCCTGCTGTTGAAGAAAATAATGCAACCAAAGCATATGCTAAAAATATTCCCAAAAATAAAAAAGTATATACCTTGAATATGTCTTTATGATCTTTAAATAATTGTTTTAAATTTAATTTTTTTTCACGTATTTCAACGTTTTCTTCCATTTGAAGAAGTTTAGCTAAAGAAGGAATCAAAAGTATTGATGTAAAAGCCATACTCATTATACCTAAACTGGCGGGAAAGATTAGTTTTGCAGATATTAGACCAACTATGGTATAGATTAAACCTAAAAAGAAAGCGTGCCCTTTACTTTCAATCCACTTAATTTTGAACATTTGTTCTAATACCATGACCATAAACTTAAGAAATAAATATTTAAATGTTTGTATAATATTATTTTAATATGGTAAGAAAACAATATTCAAAAAGTGAGATAAAAAAATTGTTGGAAGAGTATCCATTTGTGAAAAAATTTGTAACGAAAAAGTCACAAGTGGTTGAAGAAGATGATTTCTTGAGAATAAATGGAGAGTCTTTGTTCTTTTTTAAAGAAGAAAAATTAATTCCAACATTACATTCTTTATTAAAAGAAATTAAGTTATTACCTTATGTTGTTGTTGATAAAGGAGCTATAAAATTTGTTGCAAATGGTGCAGATATAATGCGTCCAGGAATTGTAGGCTGTGATTCTTTCGATGAAGGAGCTTTTGTAGTAATAATTGAAGAGACTTATAAAAAACCTCTGGCTGTAGGAATTGCAGATTATAATTCTATTGAAATTTTAGAAATGAAAGAAGGTAAAGTTATTTCTACAATACACTTTATTGGAGATTCAATATGGGAAAGCTCTCAAAAATCTAAATAATATTAATATTTAAAATAAAAATAAATTATTTAATTGTGTGTATTTGTTGTTTTGAGCATTTTGCTTCAAATTCTGTAGTTACACTATCGAAATATATGAAGATGTTCGCGCCATTATCTTCTGCACCTGCTATATAAAACAAAGAATCGATTTCTATAATTATATCATCAAAAGCTTCAAATTCTTCATAGTCATCTAACAAAATAACTTTTGTTTGTTTTCTTGAATCAGAATTTGTGACACTTACCATCGTAGAGTTTTGACCAACTCTTTCTAAAGAAACATCATATTTGTTTCCAAACGAAATAATTTCACCTTCTTGTAGAAAAAATTCTCTGGAATACAATAAATATTTAGAATAAGAAGGGTTAATTTTGTTGTTGGAATCTAAAGCAATTTGATCACAAGGTATGTTCGCATCAAATTCCCAAATAATATTGTTATTATCTGCTCTATGAACTCCTAATATATCTGTACAAATCAAGTTTTCTTTTTTACAAGCAGCATCTCCTGACCAATGTTCCAAATCAAAAGTCATATTTTGAAGATTTCCGTGATCATATTTTATATAATTAAATATTTCTTCATAAGAATATAATGGAATTGGTTGAGGTAAAGGTTTTGTACCAACGGATTTTGTGAATTGACCAGAAAAATCATAATTATTGTTTGATGATGTAACAACTAATGTGAGACCTATTATGAAAATAATTGAAATTAAACCTACGAGTAAAACATTATCTTTAGCCATATTAAACACCTACCAAAAATTTATAAATTAATTAATATAAATCTTTCGAAAAAAATAGAGAAAAACGCTTGGAAATAATAATTTCCTGCGTTTTAATTAAAATAAAAAAATTAATCTAAGTTAACAAAAACAGGAGGTCTGTTAACATTTTCAACAACTAAAGTAATAGTTTTACTTACTGTGTTAGTTCCATCAGTTGCAGTGATTGTAACTTCGTGTTCACCAGCATCATCATAAGTTGTTGTATATGTTAGGTCATTCATAAATCCACTAACTGAAATTGTGACTTCATCTCCGTTTGGATCTGTAACTTCAACTGGAAGAGTTATTTCTTCGTTTTCTTTAACATAAATTATATCGTCTATTGAAATAATAGGTGCTGAATTAAATTCATTAACTGTTAAAAAAATTGTTTTAGTTACAAAATCTTCTCCATCTGAAAAAACAACATCAACTTCATATTCGCCTGCATCTCCTAAATCTGTTACCCAAACACCATTTTCATCTAAAGGTTCTGAGAATTCTACTTCAATTTCATCTCCATCAGGATCTTCAGCAGTATAATCTATTTGAACTGTGTCTTTTTCTGCTACAACTAATTCTTCTGTATCAAAAGATATTACAGGTGCTCTGTTAACATTTTCAATTATAAGAAGTATTTCTTTTTGAGAGCTTTGAACTCCGTCTGAAGCACTAACTGTTAATTTATAAGTTCCTGCATCACCATAAGTTGAATTGTATTGTAAAGAATCTATAAATCCATGTACATTGTAATTTACTTTTTCGCCTTCAGGATCGCTGAAAGTACATACAATATCTACTAATTCTCCTTCTTTAAAACTTACACTATCAGGACATTCAATAATTGGTACTTTATTTGTAGATTCAACAATGATTGTTACTGTTTCAGTTGTAGTTAATATACCATCTGAAGCACTAACTGTTGCCATATATGTTCCAGCATCACCTATTTCAGTTTTCCAACTTCCATTTTCATTTAAAGGCTCTGAATAAGTATATGTAATTAAGTCTCCATCAGGATCTTCAGCCTGTAAATTTAATTTTACTGTTTCTCCTTCTAAAACCTTTACAGTTAAAGTACTACTTTCTTCGTCAACAATAAATTCTTCTTGAGAATCGTTTAGTTCTGTATCACTCATATTTAGAATTATATCATCTTCATCACTTAGAATAATATCAAAAGAATCTAAATCTTCACTCTCATTTTCTGAGATATTATTATCTGATGTATTGTTACAAACTCCTTCGCAACCAACAAGATCTTGAATAACTGAACAAGAAGTAATTGACAATACCAACACTAAAACAAGTAATATATTTAATTTCATCGTAAAACCTCACTTTATCTTTGTCTCTCCCCTAGAATACGAGTAATTTAAGTCATTTATAATTATTTCTATTTTATAGTGAAAACAAATAAATTCATTTATAAATAACTTAAAAAGAAGAAATTATTTTATCCATTAAAGTAGCAATTTCCATTCCTTTTTTAGTTAGAACTAGAACTTTTAATCTTCCTTTTTTTTCGAAAGTTATAAGTCCTGCTCTTTGCATATCTTGAAGAACTTTAACAACGTGAGAATAAGTACAATCCACACTTTTGGCAAGAGATGAAGCATATGTTTCTCCTTGTTTTCTTAACAAGTGAACAAGCATTAGTGATGGTTTTTCCCTAAAAAAGACGTTAAATATTTTTTTTGTTTTTATCATTCAAATCGAACCTGTTTTTTCATGTGTTGTTTCTAAACTATATATCTGAAAAGTTCTTTCTTTTTTAAAGTTTTCTAATCACTGATAAATTATTTAGCTCAGATTTAAAAAAATTAAATCAAATTTAATTGTGTGTTCAAATACCTAAAAATGTGGCTCTACTGGGATTCACCTGAGCAAAGCGAACGGTGTGCAGGAATAGAATGACTAGCACAACTGAGCAAAGCGAACGGTGGACAAGAACTATAGTGATTGTGTGTTCAAATCCCTAAAATATGGCTCTACTGGGATTTGAACCCAGGTTACAAGCTCCGCAAGCTCGCGTCATGTCCAGACTAAACTATAGAGCCATAAAAAATAGAAAAAGAATTAAATTTATATTTTTTTAGAAAAAAGAAAAACTAGATATCTGTATTGATATCTCCAGTACCTCGGTAAATTTCTGCAAATCCTGGAGTTACAACAATGTAATCTTCTCCAAATCCAGCAATATCTCCACCTATAGCTTCACAAGTTTTTTTGAGTTTATTTATAGTTCTCTTAAGCTCAATTAAATCTTTTTCTTTAATTGGTCTTATATTAACTAGGGCTATAGTGTATGATTCTCTAATAATGTCCAAAATTTGTTTAACATCAGAGAAGTCCTCTATAACAAATTGTCTAACAACTACTTTTTGATCTAAATCAGAATCTACACGAGTATCTAGTTCAACATATTCGTCAACAGACTCAATCATATCATCTTCATCAAATGCTTTCTTTTTACGTGAAAAAAATCTTTTCATAACCACAACACCTCGCACCTTGTAGGAATTTTAATAATTAAATGATATATACCTTGTTTATAAAACTTTCGTTAGATTATTGTTTAAATAGAAATTATTCCAATAGGCTTTTAAATAAAAAGAATCAATATATTTGCATGAAAAGAGAAAAAGTTCTAATTGTTATTCGTGATGGATGGGGATATAGACGGAATCATATTCTTAATTCTATTTTTAAAGGTAAAACTGAGTATACTGATGAGCTTATGAAAAAATATCCTAACACTTTAATTCAGGCAAGTCAAGAGTGGGTAGGATTACCTAAAGGATATCAAGGAAACTCTGAAGTTGGACATATGACTATTGGTGCGGGAAGAGTATTAGATCAATCTTTAAGTAGGATAGATAAATCGATAAAAGATAAATCATTCTTTGAAAATAAATCTTTTTTAAAAGCGATAAATAATTGTAAAAAATACAATTCATCTTTACATTTAATAGGACTATTGCAAAAAGAAGGAGTGCATTCTCATCAAAAACATCTTTACGCATTGTTAGATTTGTGTAAAAAAGAAAATTTTCACGATGTTAAAATCCACATATTTACTGATGGAAGAGATTCTCCTTCCCATGCTGCCAAAAATAAAATTAAAAAACTTTTAAGAAAAATGAGATTTGGAGAAATAGTTACAATAAGTGGAAGATATTTTGGTATGGATAGGGATAATAGATGGGATAGAACAAAACTAGCTTATGATTTAATTATGGATGGAAAAGCCAAAACTGAATTTGAGAAACCTTTAAAATGTGTTGTTGAAGCGTATAAAAATGGTGAAACAGATGAGTTCTTAAAACCCAAAGTTAAGAAAAATTATAAAGGTGTAAACGAGAATGATTCAATTATTTTTTTTAATTTTAGAACGGATAGACCAAGGCAACTTACACAAGCAATAACTGAAAAGAAATTCAAAGAGTTTGAACGTAAATTTAAAAAAGTTTTTTTTGTTGGAATGGTAGATTACTATAAGGGGATTAAGGCAGAAGTTGCGTTTCCTGAACCTGAAATTAGAAACCATTTGGGCGAAGTTATTTCAAAAAATAAATTAAAACAACTTAGAATTTCTGAAACAGAAAAATATGCACACGTAACTTATTTTTTTAATGGGCAAGATGAAAAAATTGAGAAGGGGGAAGACCGAATTTTAATTAAATCTCCAGATGTTGCAACTTATGATCTAAAACCTGAAATGAGTGTTCATGAAATAAAAAATAAATTGGTTAAAGAAATTGCTAAAGATAAGTATGAATTAATTGTTGTGAATTTAGTTAATGGAGATATGGTAGGACATACGGGCATAATTCCAGCCATACGTAAAGCAGTTCATGAAGTTGATATGGCTTTAAAAGATATTATAAAATTGGGTTTGGAAAAAAATTACCATATTTTAGTTTTTGCAGATCACGGTAATGCTGAAGATCAAAGACCAAAATGGAGAACTTCTCATACAATAAATAAAGTTCCATTCATATATGTTTCTAATACAAGTAAAAAAATAAAATTGAGAAAAGATGCATCTCTTAAAGATGTTGCTCCAACAGCTTTAAAATTATTAAAAATAAAAAAACCTAAAGAAATGAAAGGTAAATCAATTATAATGTGATTGAAATGGTAGAAAGAGAAAAAGTTGTTTTTAAGCCAAATAGTATTTTTGAATATAACAATTTGAGAAAAGAATTGTTGGGAATTATTGAAATAATTATATATGTTTTTTTAGGTTTATTTTTGCTTTCATACTTTGTATTTTTTAAAGAATCGAATTTATTCATATTTCAGTGGATACGAGGAATACTTACATTTATTCAAACCATAACAATTCAAAATTCAGTTACTATTTTGGAAACATTTTACACAGCTCTATTAGGAGGTCTATTTTTTATTTTTCTTCCAAACGAATTACTTTTTATAAAATTTTTAAAGAATCACAATCCTTTAATTTTATTGATTTTTTTCATGGTTGGATTGAGTTTATCTTATTGGGCAGATTATTTTATAGGTTTAAAATTCGCAAAATTAGTTAAACATATTATTGGAGCAAAAAACTTTCATAAAACTAAAGGAATAATTAATAAATATGGTAAAACAGGAATATTTTTATTTAATTTGTTGCCTTTTCCTTCACAGCAATTAACAGCCATATTAGGGACGTTTAAATACAATAAAGCTAGGTTCTATTCGTTATTTTTAGCAGGTCAACTAACCAAATATGTGGTTATTATATTTGCAATTAGTTTGTTTTAGATAAATACATTTAAAAAAGAAAGAGGATATACAATATAAAATGAAAAAAAAGAAAATAAAACTCGATAAAATAGTCTTGTTTAAATCTTTAAATTTGGAAAGATCCAAACGACTTAAAAATTATAAAGGAAAAAAAGTTTTGGGTGCTAAGGGAGAAAAACTTGGCATTGTGTGGGATATTGTTATAGATGATAATCATAAAATAATTGCTTTAGTTGTAATGAAGTGGTTTAAAAAATATTATTTTGATATAAATTATATTGAATCAATGACTAATAAAAATATTATGCTTTCAATAACTCCTGTAACTACTTTGATTGGTAAACAAGTTTTTGATGTTGATGGAAGATTGTTAGGACGAGTTGTTAAAATAAACAAACCTGATTTCAAAAATAATTTTACAGAGATAATTGTTAAGAAGAATTTCATTTGGGGTAAAAAAATAATCTCAAAAAAAGAAATAAGTACTAACAAAAAGAATATAATTTTAAGTACAACTTATGCTTGAAAATGGAAACGATAACTTCAGACGATATACTTGGAAAAATGGCACTAGATCCTAGTGGGGATATAGTTGGCATAATAACAGAGATCCATATAGATAAAAATAGTAAATTAATAACAGGTATAAGTGTTGATCAAGGTTTTATGAAACCTAGTTTGTTTATTGGATTAAATCACATACAAAAATTTGGTGTTGATGCTATATTTTTGAAAAAAATTCCTTTTGAGAAAATAAAAGGATTGAATATATTAAATTATAAAGGAGATTTCTTAGGTTTTGTAGATGATGTTATAATTAAAAGACACAAAATAAAAGAAATAGTTGCTAAAAAAAGTAAAATGTCTCAGGAATTTGTAATAATACCTTCTGCACATATTAAAGAAGTAGATAATGAAATCATTTTAAAGAAAGGATTTGGAAAGAAATTATGGAAAAAATAAATATTGATTTGTTAAAGAAATTAGAAATCGAAAAAATAAATCCTAAAGGAAATATTTCTGTTGAAGAGTTTGAAAAGATTCGACATAATTGCATTGTTTTTGATGTGCGATCTCCAAAAGAGTTTGAAGAATTTCATATTGTTAATAGTATAAACTTACCTTTATTGGAAAATGAAGCAAGAGCAATAGTAGGAACAATTTACCGTCAGGCAGGACAGCAAGAGGCAGTGAACAGAGGTTGGAACTTATTTGAAAATAATTTTGAAATAATGGTTTCAAAAGCTAAAAAACATATTGTTAAAGATAAAAAAGTTGTTGTTTATTGTGCTCGAGGCGGAATGAGAAGTGGTATTGTTTCAAATTTATTAGAATTACTAGGTTATAAAATTTTTAAATTAGAAGGTGGAATAAAAGAATATCGTAATCAACTATATTTGTGGTTGGACAAATTATTGGAAAATTGGAAAGGTAAATTTATAGTGCTCGAAGGAATGACTGGTACTAGAAAAACAGAATTAATTCATACTTTAGATGTTCCTAAATTAGATTTAGAAGGTTTAGCTCAACATAGGGCTTCAACTTATGGTGGAGTGGGATTAGAGGAAAGAAGTCAAAAAATGTTTCTATTTCTTCTTTATGAAGAGTTACTTAAATTAAAAAATTGCACTAAAATAGTTGTTGAAGGAGAATCTAAAAAAATTGGAAAAATTCATTTACCTGAAAAATTATTTGATTTAAAATTAAAAGGGGATTTCGTTCATGTAATTGCTTCTGATGAAGTTAGAATTAAACATATTATCGACGAATATTGTTCAAGCCAAGATAAGATTAATGAATTAATTCAATTAACTCCACGATTAACAAATATGATTGGGAAGAAAAAAGTAAGTGAAATTATTAAATGGTTCAAAGAAAAGAATTATTATGATGCCGTTAGATTTCTATTATTAGAATATTATGATAAAGTGTATAAAAATTTTGCAAAAAATTATGTTCTAGAGATTTGTACTGATAATTTGATTAAAGCTAAAAAAGAATTGGAAAAATTCATTGATTAAAATAACCATTTTTTTCCAAATAGTCTAAAATTTTCAAAAATTGTTTTTTGAGTATTGGAAACTCTTCAAAATATTTAAGTTTTTTTTCAATCAAAAATTCTTTGGTGTATCCTTTCCAATCTTCTTTATAATTTATTTCATGTATTGTAGGGTCTAGTACTTCGATAGCTCTTGCAAATTTAGCTTCTAAAGTTATACATTCTTCAAATTCTTTAAAGACATTACTTAATTTTGATGCCAAAGGTTCTGGAAGTTTCTTGCCTAAATTTATTGCAGCTAAAGATTCTTTTTGTTTTTGATTTTCTATTTTTATTTCTGGATGTAAAGGAAAATCTCCAGTTTCTATTTCAACAATATCGTGATACATTATTAATTCGTACACTTTCAATTTGTCTAATTTTTGATCTATTTTATCGAAGAAAAAATCAGCCAACATCAAAGAACTCCAAGTGTGTTCTGCAGAACTTTCTTTTCTACTTTCAACAGAGTTTAGTCTGTAAACAGATTTTAATTTATTTAATATTGTAAATTTTAATATATCTTCCATAATTAAACAATATTTAGAAAATATATAAATTTAACTATACATAATTTAGGTATGTTTTGATTTTAAAAACATCTTACTTATATTCTCTCAAATAAGAATCTACAATATATCTAACAAAAATTTCTTCTTCTCCAGTTTCATCAAATTCATCTAAAGCTTTGTAATAAGAATATCTATCTTTGTATTCAACAGTCATCATAGGATATCCATTTCTGTGCAAAATGAAATTTAATAACAATCTTCCAATTCTTCCATTTCCATCTAAGAAAGGGTGTAATTTTACAAATTTTAAATGAACAAGTGCTGCAAGCTCAACAGGATGTAGTTTCAGATTGCCTGAACGGCGACCACTATTTTTCTTGTACCAATTAATAAATTGGTTAAATAAAGGTATTAAATCCATAAAATGTGGCGCTTTAAATTGTGCAACTCGGACATTTCTATCTCTAAACTTTCCAGCTAATTCCTTTTTAGAAAAATTAAATAAATCATGATGCCATTTTAAAATTAGTTTCAAAGAAAGATCTTCTTTACAATTAACCATCTCCATGAAAACTCTTTTATGTGCAACAGATTCAACTTGATCTTTAAATGGTTTTTTGACGGAATTTCCGTTTTTTAAAAGTTCTACAGTTTCATGTTTTGTTAGAGAATTATCTTCTATTGCATTTGTTGAATAAGTAAAATTTACACAGAAATCCATTAATTGTTCATCGGTCAAAGTTTCGTCTTTAGTTTTTTTAATTTTTTCAAGTTTGTCGTATTCTTCTTGTGTTAAAACTAACCATTTTTTTGAATTTAGCCCCACAATAAATTCTTTTTTTAATTTTTCCAATTCTTCTTCAGAAGGTTTTTTTCTTCCAATAGATTTTTCAATTTTTTTTACTTTGCCGTCTATACGTACAGATTGAACTAAATAATAATATTCATTTCCTTTGATATTTTTTGTACGTAAATATACCATTTTATCACTCAGTATACATTTTTACCCCCTCAGTATTTATAAACCTTTTGTTTTGTGGGGCTAATTAATAACAATTATAAATAGAAAGAAATACCTTAATTTCATGAAACATAATTATCCTATTCTTGTTATAGAAACCAAGAAACTATTCCAAAACAATTCTTTTGAAGGATTTAAACACGCTGATGAAATTAACTTTGAAAAAAGAATATTAAATAATTCTTTATGGAAATTAAGATATTTAATGGAAGAAAATCCTGAATATCAACAACCGATATGTTATTCTATTATTATTAATCCAAAAACAAAAAAAGTTTTTGCTTATCAAAGAGCAAACAGAAATTCAGAAACATCTGAAGCAAGATTAAATAATAGATGGACCTGGGGTGTAGGAGGACATGTTGAAAAAATAGATGAAAATAGTGATAATCCATTACACACAAGCATGTTAAGAGAACTTCATGAAGAAGTAGATGTACAAGGAGATATTAATCCTAAAGTTATTGGTTACATTAATGACAACTCCACAGAAATTAGTAAAGTTCATTTCGGTTTAATATATGTTGTTGAAACTGATGCAGAAGTTGTTCTACCTAAAGCTAGTGAAATAGCACAAGGTTCATTTCATACTGTTGAAGAAATAGAGCAGATGTTAGAATCAGATGAGCATCAAATAGAAGAATGGTCCAAAATTTCTTTTGAACCAATTAAAAATTATTTAAAAAAATAAATTATTTTTTCTTTGGTGTTTTTTTTACTAAATAATCTCCAACACTTTCAAAAGCTCTCAGAACCTCTATAGGTATTGCAAATACAACTGTATTTGATTGATCACTAGATAGATCATTTAGAGCGTGTAAAGTTCTTAAATGTAAAGCACCTTGTGTTGTAGCTAAGGTTTTTGCACCTTCTGCAATATTTTTAGCTGCAATTTTCTCTCCTTCTGCTTTAATTATTACTGCTCTTTTTTCTCTTTCCGCTTCTGCTTGCTTTGACATTGTTCTTTTAAGATCACCAGGCAAAATTACATCTTTTAGTTCAACTGCATCAACTTTTATTCCCCAAGGATCTGTTGCTTTATCTATTATTTCTCTAATTTTTACACTTACATCATCTCTGTTAGATAATAATTCGTCAAGTTCAACCTCGCCCACAATATTTCTCATTGTTGTTTGAGCTAATTGACTTGTCGCATACATATAATTCTCAACCTCAATTATTGCCTTTTTAGAATCTGAAATCTTGAAATAAATAACTGCATTAACATTAACTGAAATGTTGTCTTTAGTCATACAATCTTGATCAGGAACGTCTAAAGCTTTTGTTCTTATATCTACACGTTGATAAGTTTGTATTACTGGTAAAACTAATCTTAAACCAGGTTTCATTACGCTTGTGAATTTACCTAAAGTAAATCTAACACCTCTTTCATATTCTTGTATTACTTTAAAAGAAATAATAACAAGAAATACACATATATAGATTAACCACATCATTTTAATACCTCTTCTTGGTTTTTATTGTTTTCATTTATATAGTTAACTCTTGTTAAAGCCAAAATTTATAAATATTTAAGCAACTATATAATGGGGGAAGAATGGTGGAATCCACTATACTAACTAAAAGCGAGCTTAAAAAACAAGAGTATTACGCTGTTTCTGATAAGATACGAGAGTGTTATTCAATTACTGTTTCTGTAGCAGAGGAGTATATTAGAAGACAAAAAAAAGATAGGGGATATAAATTCACAGAAGGGAAATATATATGTGAAGAAGATTATCAAAAATTACAAGAAGAGTTTTCTGAAAATATTGAAAAAATTATTGAAACAACAGATTTTCCTTCATTGAAAACAGATCTAGGAACAATTAGAAATTACTCAAATAAAGCTAATTGGAGTTATAATTCGACACATCATAAACTTAGAGAATTTGTAAAGAATTTAATAAAAGATTATGTTGGTTTCGTAAGTATAAAGTAATATTTAAATAAGACCTAATATATTTTTTAGTATGGGAAATTTTAAATCTCCAAGAACAGCAACATATCCATTATTAGGTATAACTATAGGAATATTTATTTTACAAAGTATTTCAAAACTAATGTATGGAGATTTGTTTACAAATACATTTATGTTGGTGCCTGGAGATATTTTAGTTAGACCTTGGATTTTAATAACATCTATGTTTTTACATGCAGGTTTTGCTCATTTATTTTTCAATATGTATGTTTTACTTATTTTTGGTCCAGTTCTTGAGAGTAGAATAGGTAAAAAAAGATTTTTTTGGTTATACATAGGATCAGGTATTATTTCTGCTTTAGGATATTCTTTAATTTCAACCACACCTGCTTTAGGAGCAAGTGGAGCTATTATGGGAATGTTGGGTGCAACTATAATGTTACTGCCTAATTTACAAGTTTTATTTTTCTTCATTATACCTATGTCTTTAAGGACTGCAGGAATAATTTTTGCAATAATAGATTTATTAGGAGTGTTTAATCCAAGTAGCGGAATTGCACATACTGCACACTTATTTGGATTAGCCGCAGGTCTTATTTTTGGTTGGTATTTAATTAAGAAGAAGAAGAAATTTCAAACTTCGTTTAATACATTAAAAAAATACTCTGAACCAATTCAAAAGAACAAAGGTAAAAACAAAAAACATATAATTAAAGATGCTCAATATAGTTATTCTGATTCAATTAAATTAACGGAAGAAGACATAAATGAATATATTCGAAATGGACGTTTATAAACATAAGTTATAAAAAGCCTTTCTTATTCCATTTCTATGATTAAAATGTCAATTAGAAGTCCAATTGTATCTGTTTTGGGTCATGTCGACCATGGAAAATCTTCTATTCTCGACGCTATTAGAGATTCTAATATTTTAGCCACAGAAGCAGGAGCAATTACCCAAGCAATAGGTGCTTCAATTATCCCTGTAGAAACAATAAAGGCAAAGAGTGGTTCTTTATTGAACAAAATGGGTGTTAAATTAACTATACCTGGATTATTATTTATTGATACACCTGGACACGCCGCTTTTACATCTTTAAGAAAACGAGGAGGCAGCTTAGCAGATATAGCAATTGTTGTTATTGATATTAATGAAGGTTTTAAACCACAGACTTTGGAAGCTATTGAAATTCTTAGAGCTGCAAAAACTCCTTTTATAATTGCTGCAAATAAATTAGATTTAGCTCCACGATATAAAATTCCTCAAAATAAAGAAACTCCAATTTTAAAACAAATAAATGATCAAGATCCTCAAGTTATAACATATGTTGAGACAAAGATGTATGAGATTGTTGGAGTGATGCATGAAAAATTTGGTATGGAAGCGGAAAGGTTTGATAGAATTTCAGACTTTACAAAGCAAGTTGGAATAATTCCTATTTCTGCAAAGATGAAATTAGGTTTATCTGAACTTTTGATGGTTGTAAGTGCATTAACTCAAAAATATTTAGAAAATAATTTACAATTAGATACTACTAGTTATGCAAAAGGTTCAATTCTTGAAGTTAAAGAGGAACAAGGTTTGGGAACAACTTTAGATGTAATAATTTATAATGGTAATTTAAAAGTTGGAGATACTATAGTTATAGCGGGAATAGATTGTCCTATAGTTACAAAAGTAAGAGCTCTTTTCGAACCTGCACCTTTAAGTGAAATGAGAGATAAAAAATCTAACTTTAAAGCAGTTAAATCTGTTGTTGCTGCAACAGGAGTTAAAATAAGTTGTCCTGATATTGATTCTGTTCTTTCAGGAATGCCTTTAGTTTCTTGTTCACCAGATAAAATAGAAGAAGCTAAAAAAGAAGTTCAAAAAGAAATTGAAACTGTTAAAGTTGAAACTGTTGAGAAAGGTCTATTAATTAAAGCGGACAATATAGGCGGTCTTGAAGCATTGGCACACATTTTAAAAGAAAAAAACATACCTATTAGAAAAGCCAGAGTAGGGCCAATATCTAAAAAAGATTTTATTGATGCAGAAGCAAGCTTTGAAACGAATAAGTTAAATAGCGTTATATTAGGATTTAATATTCCTAAAGAAAAATCAACAAACAAAGTTAAAGTTTTTACAAGCGAAGTAATTTATCACATAATTGAAGAGTATGAAGAATGGATTGAACAAGAGAGAAAACGTATGGAAGAGGAAAAAATCAAAGATCTTTTCAAGCCATGTAAGATAAAAATTCTTCAAAATTGCATATTTAGACAATCTAATCCATGTATCGCTGGAATTGAAGTGTTAGAAGGTACATTAAAGCAAAACATGGAATTGATGAAAAAAGATGGTTCTAAATGTTCTCATGTAAAGAGTATTGGTAGTGGAAAAGAAAATTTATCTTCAGCAGAAAAGGGAAAACAAGTTGCAATAGGAATTCCTGGAGTTACAGCGGGAAGACAAATACATGAGGAAGATATATTATACTCAGATATGAATGAAACACAATATAGATTATTAAGAGATAATAAAAAATTGTTGAAAGAAGATGAAATTGAGTTGTTGAAAGAAATTGCAGATATAAAAAGATCTCAGAATCCTCTTTGGGGTGCGTAAATTCTGCAAAAAGGGGTTTAGAATACAGATACTGAACACCTCTCACTGAAAATAGGTAAACTGAAATGATTGGGAAAATTACAATATTAAATAGTAAAGATAGAAAAATTCTTCTTCAAACATTAAATGAAATTTACGGAATAGAAGAATTGCCTGAATTAACTTATTTTTATCAAAATAAAAAAGAAAAATTATATGTAGTGAATAAAGAAGTTTTTGAATATGATTTACATGAAATAAGAACTAATGCGATGGGTTTGTACATTGGTACATTTATGGTTGATGGTTTTAGATTCTCAATAGATGGTTCACAAATATTTGGAAAATTAGCTAAGAAAAATATTTTTGATGTTAGTGAGAAAGAAAGAAATGAGTGGATTAAAGGAGAAGATTTATTTTGTGAAGAATTTGAAAATGAATATGTTTTAATTAAGTGTGGTGAAGATTTCTTGTGTTCTGCAAAAGTAAAAGATGGCATTATTAAAAATCATGTTTCTAAATCAAGAAAACAAAAAAAAGTTTTTGGTGAAGATTAAACAACATTTCCGAAAAGAGCATTTAATATTAACATGAATATTAAATAAAAGAATACAGAACTAAATGCAAATAAAGGTATGTATTTTAGTCCATTTCTAATATCTCCTTTTTCAATTATAGATATAATCATAGAAGCACCTATTGAAATTATGGACAATGCCGCAACAGAAAATTGTCTAAAAACATTTGTATCAATTTCACTATTGAAAGACAAACCTATATCTAATGTTGCTGATGACAAAGAACCGGCCAAAGAAGAAGTAAAACCAAGTATTATAGTTAAAAGTTGATATGCCAGCGCGAACAAAGCAGGACTTATAACAACCACAATACTTCCAATAAAAATTATATATGAAACTGTTGCTGCAGCCATTTCGGCTTTCAAAGATTTTGTTTTTTTCAAATTGTCAATTATTTTATCAATAACATCAACAATTCTACCTCCTGAAGATAGTTCTCCAACAATTAATTGTATATTTCTTCTAAGATTAGGTGAATTATATTTATTTCCAAACTCCATAAGAGCTTCTCCTAAATCATTACCAGTCATTACTTTTTTTGAAACTAAAGCCATTTCTTGAGCCAATATTCCAAATTCAGGCCTTATTGCTGCCCAAAGAGATTGTTCTATAGATAATCCTCCTTTAATGTTTGCAGAAACTAATACTAAAAAATCAGGTAATTCGTCTTCTATCTTACTTATTCTTTTGAAAATTTTAACGTTTAAATTCAAGTAAAATCCAATTATTGTTAAAGTTATTATTAGGCCTTGGATGAGTGCCCAACTGAGAAAAGATAAGATAAAAACTGCGAACAAACCTTTTCCTTGAATTAAAGGACCATAAACAAACCCTACAAAAATAAAGTAAGTGAGTGCTGCAGACAAAATAAATAAAATTCCAAAAAAAGAATATGGTACTGCATTTATACCTGCTTTAGATAAATATCTTCTCAAGTCAGATCGTATATCTTTGTTGAAAAGAGTCTCAGGTACAAACGCTTTTCCAAATTCTTCTAATATTGATTTTTGTGACATTTTAAACTTCCATATCTGGCCTTGCCGATTTAAAAAATGTTATAAACATAAATTGAATAAAAATTAATACCATTAATATAATTAAAAAAACCATAAAATCCATGCTAATAGACAAAAGAGATGCAACAACTACAAATAAAGTCATACCTAAAGAAGGAACAATTATTGCCAAAAGCATATAAAACATTGTTAATGAAGATAATTTTTTACCATATCTCATAATTTCAACTAATTGAGCTTCAGCAATTTCGTCAACAGTAGCTTGTAAAAATTGTGTAACATCAATACCTATTTTAAGTGCATTTGTTATTTGAAATAAAATTTGTTTTAAGTGTCTTGAAGGACAAAAACGAGTTGCTTTATCTAAAGATTCTTCGAGAGTTGAACCCAACTCTACATCTCGAATTATTTCTCCAAAATAACTTGAAGCCACACCATAATTTTTGGAAACATCTTCGATAGCACCTATTAAAGGATCACCACCACTTAATTTAATTAATAAAAACCTTCCCGCAAATAAAACTCCTCGATCTATTTCTTTGGCCTTTCTTGAAATGATTACATCTATTTTTTTAATGTTCATATTATAGAAAAATAATCCTGTTAGTATACCTACCAAAAGCGGCCAACCTATTTTGAAATTATCTTTTCCCATAAAAAATACTGTTAAGACTGCAAAGAAAAATCCAAACATAACTCCGTTAAAAATTGATTTTTTTATATATTCTTTAGGTTTTATCTTTAACTTTGCAATTATTAATTTAACTTTCAATTCAGGATGTTTAGAAAGCAATAAATTGATTAAAGACATTAAACCCCTCCATGTTTGTTTAGATAGTCTTCAAAAGTTTCTGTATTTAAAATTCCTAAATAATATTGTGACATAATTAAACCAATTGTTTCAATATCATAATATTTTTTATCTAACATCCATTCAAGAATTCTTTCCTTATCCATAAGATCTTCCTGAATTTGTTTCTCAGTCATACCACTATAAAGTCTTAATCTTTTGTAGACAACTTGAGATTCATTTAAATCTTGTAAAATATCTTCATTAACATTTAACTGTTGTATAACATTGGGATCTCCATTTGGAAGAATTTCGGCTATTTGTAAAGTTCTTCTTTTACCTGAACGTCTATTCCTGTTTTGTACGACAACTAAACCAATCGATCCAACCATAGGTTTAGGAATTTCAATTGGAGGGTTTGTTAAACGAACTATTGTTTCTTCAGCATTATTTGCGTGAATGGTTGCATATACTGAATGACCTGTATGCATGGCTTCAAACAATACTCTTGCTTCTTCTTTACGTCTAATTTCTCCAACAATTATTCTATCAGGTCTCATACGTAATGAATTTACAAGTAAATCAAGCATTGAAACTCCCCCTTTTCCTTCAGGGTTTGGTAATCTGGTTGCCATTGGAACCCAATGTAATTTTTTAGGTAGAACTAATTCTCGAGTATCTTCTATTGAAATGAGTCTTTGATTTGGAGGAAAGAAATTTGCAAGAACGTTGAGCATAGAAGTTTTACCAGAACCAGTACCTCCTGCGATAAGTATTGAAAATTCATTTTGTATTGCAAACCAAATAAATGCTGCAGATTGTAATGATATTGTTCCTGCTTCAATAAATTTAGTTATTGTCCACGGATCTTTTGCGAACTTCCTTATAGTGATTGTATTTCCTTTTGATGAAATAGGATTTATAGTTGCATTAACCCTATCTCCAGATTTTAAGTGAGCGTCCATTAAAGGAGCAAGATTAGTAATTTCTTTACCAACATCTCGACCAATCATTGAAGCGAAATGTCTAATTCTTGATTCAGTTACAACCTTTATATTTGTGTCAACCCAGCCAAATTTTTTATGATATGCTCTAACAGGTTCTTTATGATTGTTAATAACTATTTCTTCTAAATTTTCGTCTTCGAGAAGAACGTCAACTTTACCAAAACCTAAATTTTCTTCAATTAAATAGTTAATTAGCATGTCTTTAGTTGCATCTTCGATTTTAGGAAAATATTTTGAGATTAATCCACTTATTTCATAACGGAATTTTTTTTGTATTTCACTAAAATCATTTGATTCAAACTTTTCAACAGATTCTAAATCAACTTTCTCAATAAATTCTTGCCTTATTTTTTCTAAAATTAATTTTGTTGTGTCACTAATATTTGTTATTTCAATTAAATAATCAGGAACTGGTTTTTCTCTATCTTGAACTATTTGTATTTCTACAATTATTGAATTTACATGAATTGAATATTTGTCAAGCAATTTTGTTCCTTCTTTATTTTCTGATACCATTTTACAACTCTAAAGCTTCTTTTAATCTTATTTTTATTGAATTATCCAAAGGATGTTTTTTAGCAAGAGGGACTAATAATTTTAAGGCAGACAATTTATCTCCGTTTTTTATTGCATAAATTGCATCAAAATATTCTTTTGAAAGAGGATTTTTATTAATTTTGTGTTTTTTCTCAGGAACATCTTTAACTTCATTGTTGAAGTAATTTGTTTTTTCTTCAAATTCAATTTTTTTAGCAATTTTAGACATGTAATCTGCAACTTGTTTAAGTGTTTTTATTATTGATTTCTTTTGTTGTTCAGATTTTTTTATTTTTTTTGTCAATTCTTTTATTATATTAAAAACTTTACGAGCTTTTAGATAATCTTTATTTTTTAAGGATGACTTTAAAATAGGCATTTGTTTATCTATTTCGTAAATTATAAATGAATCTCCTTGAGATATTAGATTTATTTTTTTGAGTTCTGGAATTTTACTAATGTCTGTAGGAATTGGTTCAGAAAACTCTTTTATTTCCTTTAAATTTTTAAATTTTTCATCATTTTTTTCTTTTAAAATATTTTGTATTTCTTTATCAATTAAATCTTCAACTTGAGAAGGATTTAAACCTTTATTTAAATTTTCTTTGTATTCGGGATTGGAGTCTAAGTTTGCTAATTTTTTCGATAATATTTGAGTTAAATTGGTAAATAATTGTTTATTTTCATATAGTATTTGTTTTCTTAACTCTTCTATATTTTTTATTTGTTGTTCTTTTTGAATTTTTTCTGTTTTCGAATAACTATTCTTATTTACGCCAGTTAATTCTTCTTCTAATTTCTTTTGTTTTTCTTCTAACTCTTGTTTTAATTTATTTAAATCAACATCATTTTGAGAATTTGAAATGTTAGAGAATTTTTTCGAAAGAGAGTTAGATAATTCTTCGAATTGTTTTTTATTTTCTTCAAGAACTTTATCTCTTAATACTTTAAAGTGTTTTTCTTGTTCTTCTTCTTGTTTTCTTTTCATTTCTAAATAAACTTTTTCACTTTCTTTTTCTAGCTGTTGTTTAAATTGTAATAGATATCGTTCTCGTTTTTGTTCTTTATCTAGATCTTCAAAATCTAGTGGAGCATTCATAAAAGGTAAAATAAAACCTCCTCCTCTTGAGCCACCACTCATCTGATCTATATTCGCGTTTTGTATATGCATTGATGCAGTTTTTAATGTTTGTTTAAATGATTCTTCTTCAGTTTCTTGTTCTTCAGTATCATTTATCCCATTTTTAAGTTCATAATCTTTTATTTTATTTAAGATATTTTTTATTACTAAATCTAGTGAAGCTCTTCTTGGACTTTTTCTAGCTAATTTACCATATATACTTTTGACTTTTTTGTAAATTGTTTTTGCTTTGGATAAATCATCATCATTTAAAGCAATATCTACCTCTGTTTCATAATCAACGTCTCCAAATAATGCGGATTCATCATCACGAATTATTGGTTTGAAAGTCTTTGTAACAGACATTCGAGAATCTAAGAAATTTAATATGTCTTCTTCCAAAAAATCATGTAAGGATTTCATACTGAGTTTTGTACTTTCGCTTTATATGATTTCCACAAAGTACTTATGTCTTTTAAATTTCTTTTTTCCGATTCACTCTTAAAAAAATCTTCGAATTTGTTTAATTCTGTTTCTAATTTATTTTTCCAGAGAGTTTCAATTTGATCAGAAGGTATTTTCTTTTCGTTTGCAGAATCGAAAAAAAGATCTTTGAAATAATTTAAATCAACTTCTTTGTCAGATACTGTTTTATTGGATTTTCTGTTTAAAAAAACAAAAGGTTTTGTGAAAGAATATTCTATTGAAATAATTTTTTCTTCAACTAAGAAATCTATCCATAATTGCACAACATCTAGAGAAACATCTAGATTTTTAGACAAATCATCAATAAAATGTTTTTTACCATCCTCTAGAAGAGATATTAAAGCATCTACTCCTGTCTCAACCCTCTTGCTATCCATGTGGTAGAATTACCTAAGATTATTTATAAAATTTATTAATCACTCTAAAGTAGTTTGAAATCTCAAATAAGGCTTAAATATTATTAATCGTAGCAATAACAACCATATTCATCGCATCTACAATTACTTGCTTCGGTAGCATAAAATAAGTCTGATACATTCACTTCCATATCGTCAATTAAATCTTCCCAA
>CAYSFC010000001.1:64981-85582 GCA_964430665.1 uncultured Methanosarcinales archaeon
AGCATAAAATAAGTCTGATACATTCACTTCCATATCGTCAATTAAATCTTCCCAATGATAAGTTAAATTTCTTCTAGCTAAATCTGAATAATTTATCAATCTCAAATCACCTTTATCTATAGGAAGATCCCTTACATAATCCCAAGATAAAAATGATCTATTTTCTTTGTATGTGTGTGTTCCGTTAGGATATACTGAAGGAATAAATGAATTTAAGCCAAGTTGTTTTAAAGGATCAAATTCATCTGGTTCTAAATTTCCATCAAAATCATCTGGTATTAATCTTCCTTCTAGAATATCTATAAATGAAGGAGCGCTAACATCTACAAATAAATATCCTTTATCAATATAATCTTTAATTAAAGATAAGTTGCCATGAAATTCTTTTTTGGAGAAATATTGATTTTCACCAAATTTAATTTCATTTTGATCTATTTCTTTTCTAAATGGTTCAGTTAATCCTATTAAACTTACTTTTTGTGTTATTTCATATCTTCTGTTTATAATTAATTTATTCTCTTTCTCAAAAAACAATTCTGCTTTTGAATCTATTGAAAGTTCATATGGATCATTTTGTGAAACGTTTAAAAATGTGATTTGTATAACACAAGTTCCTCTATAAATATCTGAAGCAAGGTTTGCTATTTCATCAACTATTTCGTCTAAAGTGGTTCTGTTTCCTGAAAGAGAGCAGTTTTCTTCTGTTGAAGAATTTATAGTCCCATATAAACTACAATTAAGAAATGCATCGGAAAAATTTCCTTCTAGAGGAGATTTGTTTATTAAATAAGGTAAAACTTCATATGAGGTATGTTCTATTGCAGTTCCAAGATATTCTGGAAATATTTCTAAGAAATTATCTACTCGTTCTATATCAACAATATCTATTTTAGATTTTGAATCTAAAGGAACGTGAACCAATGAAGAGAACATTATTATGAATAATGTGGACATTAAAATTGAAATCAAAGAGAAAACTAAAGCTTTTTTTCCTATTGCCATAATATTACCTCTGATTTTACAGGATTATTAAGTTGTGATGAAGCATTTATCAAATTATATGTTATTTTTTTATTTGAAATAACTGTTTGAGAATCATTTTTTTTATTTTGGTGTCTTAGATAAAGAGTATTTCCATCGACAGTGTAATTTACACCAACGTATTCCGGAAGGAGTGTTTCAACTAAACTTTCTATTAGTCCTGTTGCGTTCGCAGTATGATTTGACTGATTTAAATAATAAATTAATTCATCTGTTGTTAAAAGAGGACTGGGCCAAAGACTTTTATTGGCTTTTAAACCATCCTTATACGGATTTGAATACTCTGAAATTTGTGTTCTAAAAACCACAGTTGTAAAACCATCGATTTTAGTTGAGAGACTTTCTGTTTCAGGAGAACTCATTCTAAAACTTAAGACTAAAAAAAGTGTAACTAAGAAAATGAAAGAACCAATGAATACGTCCAGTATAAAGAAGAATGAACCTTTTTTATGTCTCACAACATAAATACAACAAAGAGTATTTATTAATCTTTCGAGAATTCTGGAAATATTTATATAAGTAAAGAATTATTTAAAATCATGGTTTTTTTAGAGGAGAAAGGATTTATTGTCAATACTCATTATGATGTTATAAATGATGAACCTGTAATTTATGTATTCGGTAAATTACAAAATGGAGAGTCTTTTGTTTCCACCCATAAATTTAAGCCATATTTTTTTATAAAAGATAAAGATAAAGATAAAGCTCTTGAAATAATAAACTTTAATTTGGAAAAAACAGAATATAAGAATTTTAAGGATGAAAAATTAATTAAAGTTATTTTGAAATTGCCTAAAGAAGTTCCTGTTTTGAGAAGATTGTTTGAAGAGAAAGATGTTATTTGTTATGAAGCAGATATTCCTTTCACAAGAAGATTTTTTATTGACAAGAAAATTCAAAGTTCAATAATTTTAGAAGGTGAAGCTCAAAGGGGAGAAAAAGTTGATTGGATTCTTGAAGAACCTAATTTGAAACAATTAGATTATAAAGATATTGAGAACAATTTGAAATTATTATCTATAGATATTGAAACAGATAAAAATGCAAATCAAATTTATGCAATTAGTTTATATGGTAAAGACGTGGAGAAGGTTTTAGTTGTTAAAAATGAGGCTTTCGAAAAAAAAGTTCCTGATAAAACAATTGTTCTAGATGATGAGAAAAAATTATTAGAAAAATTCTATGATGAAATTAGAAGAATTGATCCAGATGTAATAACTGGATGGAATTTTATTGATTTTGATTTTGCAATAATTCAAAAAATATCTAAAAAATATAAATTGGAATTTAATGTTGGTAGAGATAATTCAGAATCTCATTTGCGAATAGAGAATTCTTTTTTGAAAGATTCAAAGGCCAACGTTCATGGAAGAGTTATTTTGGATGGTATTCACTTAGTTAAATCTTCATTTATTTCATTAGAAAATTATAAATTAAACACTGCTGCGAAAGAAATTCTGGGAAAGGAAAAAGTTAACACT
Source organism: uncultured Methanosarcinales archaeon (assembly GCA_964430665.1). GTDB lineage: Archaea > Nanobdellota > Nanobdellia > Woesearchaeales > SKGA01 > JAQUYS01. Next base: position 67,504 of record CAYSFC010000001.1, read on the forward strand.
TCTGATGACAGAGGTGATTTTGTTGAAGATTCTTATAAAAATGATATAGAAACTTTTGTAAAATATAATTTGACAGATTCAGTTTTAGTTTATGAAATTTTATATGAGTCTGAAATTTTTGATTTAACTTTTCAACGTTCTTTGTTAACTGGAATGCATATGGATTCAGTTAGTGCGTCAATTGCATCTTTTGATTCTGTTTATTTGCCAAAATTACATGAAAATAAATTCATTGCAAACAGCGTATATAGAAGTGATGTTGAAGAAGGTATGGGTGGATTTGTCATGGAAGCCAAAAAAGGAATTTACGATAATGTTTTAGTTTTAGATTTTAAATCTCTATATCCATCTATAATGATTACATTTAACATCGATCCTAAAAGTTTTAAAGAATTTGATGAAAATTTAGCTTATGAAATTGAAAAAGGCGTAAAATTTAATTCTAAATTTAACAAAAATAATTGTATAATTGCACCCAATGGAGCTATATTAGATAAGGTTGATGGAATACTTCCTAAATTAATAAATCAATATTGGAAAGAAAGAGATGAAGCTAAAAAAAAGGGAAATGAATTAGCAAGATACGCTATAAAAACATTGATGAATTCAATGTATGGAGTTTTAGCATCTCCTAAATCAAGATATTTTAATCGTTATTTATCGAATGCGATTACATATTTTGCGCAATTTTTCATAAAATTGACTATAAAAAGTGTTGAAGATTTGGGTTATGAAGTAATTTATGGAGATACTGATTCTCTTTTTGTAAATACAAAAGAAAAAAACAGTGAGAATGCTGTAAAAATAGGCAATGAAATTGAATTAAAAATAAATGAGTTGTTGAAAGAATATATTCAATCCAAGTATGATTTAAAGAGTTATTTGGAATTAGAGTTTGAAAAAACTTTTGTTAAATTTTTTATTCCTGCTAAAAAAAGATATGCTGGTTTAAGATTGTTAAATAATGGTAAAACTAAACTAGAGTTTACTGGTTTGGAATTTGTTAGAAGGGATTGGACAGGAGTTTCAAAAGAATTTCAGATGAAGTTATTGGATTTGATATTCAAAGAAGAACCTGTTGTTGATTTTATTTCTAAATTTATTAAAGATTTACAAAAAGGAAAATATGATGAACTTTTAGTTTATAAAAAGTCTTTGAGTAAGCCTTTGAGTTCATATACTAAAACAACACCCCCTCATGTTAAGGCAGCTAAATTATTAGATAATGTAGATAGTCGTGTTATAGAATACGTTATGACTGTCGATGGTCCACAACCTTTGCAAAAGATTACTTCTAAAATTGATTATGATCATTATATTGATAAACAAATAAAATCTATAGCTAATGGAGTTTTACATGTTATGGGAAAAGATTTTGATGATTTGATGAAAGGAAGTAAACAAAGTGGTTTAGGAAAGTTTTTTTAAAAAACTATTTGAAAGCTTCCATATTCAAATATCTTTTTACAGTCTCTTCAAATCGTTTGTAATGTTTCATAACTAATGCAACATTTCTATTCATATAACTTTTGAAAACATATTTATCTATTACAACTCTTAAGAAATATTGGAATGCATTCTGTTCAAAAGTTTTCTCATAATCTGTTAAAAGAAAAACATCTGTTTGAAGCATTACTTTGCCTCTATGTAATCTTAATTTTTTTCCACCTTTTTCAACAAACATTTCTTGTAATCCTGTAAAATAAAATTTTGTTTCCCAATTTATTCTTGCGAATTCAGATAATTTTTTTTCACCTTTTATTTCCAAAATTATTTGTTTTCCATCTTCGAAAACTTGTTCTTCATTACGAGAATCAAAAGGATTATAATCGTTTTCTTGTAAAAAAGTCTTAACAGTTCTATATAGACCTTGTACAGGTATCAAACCTGAATAAGTTAATTGTTTTTCATCAACTAATAATCTTGTTTCGGACATTTTCTTACCTTTAATCTTCATTTGAAGTGAAAAACTTAATGTTTATCACTTTTAGTAACACTCCATACCTAAAAACTTAACGGTTTCTTTATGAAATTTTCTAATCATGTCTTGCATATGTTTTTTTCCTAATGCTTTGTTATCTTCGTACATGATTCCTTCGTACTCTTCATCAAGGAATTTTTGCATTTTTTCTAATGCCTTTTTCTTCAACTCAGAGTCTTCTTCTTTAGTTTCAAAACCTTTTCCCCAATCTAATTCATATTTTGCTGAAAACTCAAGTTGCATTTTACCACCAGTCATTCGTTTTTTAACACCATTTACTACAACTTCTTTGGGATCGACATCAAAACCATGACCTGATATAAATAAATAAACGTTGATATAGGAATTTACTTTTCTATTTCCTTTAAAGTCGAATTCAACTTCAAAACCATGAGTATCTCCTTTATATTTAAATTTGGGTTGCTCAAGAACTATTTTCGCTCTGCCATAAAAGCTTCTAAGAAGAGCAATAAGACCATCATAATCGTATTGGCCTCTAAATCTTATTCGTAATGTTTTATCAAATACGCTTTTTTGCTCAGGCATATATTAATTATGAAAAGAACTATTTATAAAATTAACTTAAAATTCACAAGAATCTTGCTCTTCGAAGAGTTTTTTGCCTTTTTTCTTTAGATTTTTAAGATATTCATCCAGTGTTTTTAGGCACTCTTGCATTTCGTCTGAAGATAAGTCTGCTTGAGATAAAATGCCTTTCCAATCAATTTTATCTAAGTCTTTTTCACTAAATTTACTTATAAATTCTCTACCTGCTAATTTAACTTGATTCTCAACTTCTAAACCATCTTTTGTATTAAACATTTTGGTTGCAGGTAGTTTTGTTATTGCGTTTGCTCCTGCTTTAACTATTAAACTTATTTCAGGAACTCTATAAATTGCAGTTCCTACTATAATTTCAATTCCAGGGAAAGAAATTCTTGTTTTAGCAACCCACCAAGCAACATCTTCTGGCGTTGGTCCTTGAGTATAATGTGTTCCTAAAACAGGCCTTAAAGCATAAATTGTTATTCTGTCAAAACCATACTTTTTAATGAATTCTTCTAATTCCTTAAAATGAGAATGTTTTTCACCAAGACCAACTATGAAAGTCATACTTTGCTTAAATTCTAGTTTTTTTGCATTTTCAATAGTTTCTAAATATGGTTCTATAGGTTTATCTGGACAAACAAAATCATGTAGTTCTTTATTTACGGTTTCTATTGAAGAAACAATTCCTTGAGTGTATGGTTTGAAATCATTTAAAGATTGTATATCCATATGACCAATATTTAACCAGATATCTTCTCCAACTATTTGTTTTGTGAGTTTTGCAAAGCGAACTAATTGTTCTTGATCATAAATTCCATAACCGCCTGTTAAAAATTCTAATCTCCAATTAAACGCTTTAATCATGGCTGCTTCTGCTAATACGCTTCCTAATGAACGTCTTGCATCTGCAGGATGTTGTATTTTATGTTTTTGAGTTGATCTAAAACAAAATTTACAAGTTCCAACTTCACAATACCATGAAAGAAAAATACATCTACCAAACCAAACCTTGCCATCAAAGTTTTCTCTGTAAACTTGATCTGCTTGATCTATAAGACTTTTTAATTCTCCTGTAGGAATAGGTGTTGTTTCAACTTTATCCATAATCGGAGAAATTTAGAAGGTTATTTAAATAATTGCAAAATTAAAATAAATATGAAAAGTAAGATAAATTATAAAAAAATAGTTTCAATAATTCTTTTGGTAACTTTTTTACCTACAGCAATTTATAGTCTTGGAACAGGAAACCTTACTTTGTTCTTTTTTTCAGCTTTAGTAACTTATGCTTTGATGAAGTTATCAGATAAATATTTACTTTAATCTTTCGGCATCTAAGTTTCTAGGAACTGTTGTTTCTATTCTAAAAGATTTATGAACACTACTTGCAAAATCTAATAATCTGGATTGTTCTCCGTGATTAAATAAAATTCTCTTAGGTCTTGGATTACATTTAGAAATAAAATTCATCAATTCTCTTCTATCAGAATGTCCTGTAATTTCAATTTTAGAAACTTCCATATTGATTGCATAAGTATCAACTTTATTTCCTTTAGCAATGCTGAATTCTTTAGCACCTTCTCTTACTCGTTTTCCGAGAGAACCTTCTGCTTGATAGCAAGAGAAAATTAAAGAATTTCTTTTATCTTCACAAAGTCCTTTAAGATATTCAACAGACGGTCCACCAACCAACATACCGCTAGTTGCTAAGATAATACATGGAGTTGCATCATCAATTAATTGTAATCTTTCTTTATGGCTACCAACACGTTTTATGTTCTCTGCTAAAAAAGGATTATTGTCTTTGTGAAAAATTTGAGAACGCATTTGATTTGATAAGTACTCAGGATACGCTGTGTAAATTGCAGTTATATCCCATACCATTCCATCAATGTAAATTGGAACGTTTGGAATTTGACCTTGTTGAATCATCTTTTCTGCTAAAACAATCATTTCTTGTCCTCTACCAGAACCTAAAGTTGGAATTAATACTTTTCCACCTCTATTAATTGTTTTTTTAATTATGTCTGCAGTAATTTCTTCTTGTTGCTTAACTGGAGGCATAATACAATCTTTTCCACCATAAGTTCCCTCAATCATTAATGTTTCTAATCTTGGGAAAGATGTTGCTGCCGCATTCAATAAACCAGTTCTTGCAAATTTAAAATCACCAGTATATAACATATTGTGTAAACCATTCCCGATATGGATATGTACCATAGCACTTCCTAACATGTGTCCTGCATTGTAGAAAGTTATTCTTACATCAGGAGTTATATCTGTAACTTCTTCATAATTAAGAGTTATTGTGTGTTTTACAACTTCTCGTATTTCATCGCTAGTGTATAAAGGATCTAAACCTTCACCAACCATTATTTTTACGACATCAAGTTGAATCAAACTCATAATATCTCTCGTTGGTTCAGTACAATAAACAGGTCCTCTGTAACCAAATTTAAAAAGGTAAGGAATAAAACCTATATGATCTAAATGTGCATGTGAAACTACAATTGCATCTAATTCATCTAGTTTAAATTCTGGAGCTTCAAGCATAGGATAACCATCCATTACAGAAGGAACAATTCCACAATCAAGCAATATTCTAGATTCGGGAGTTTGAAGTAAAATTGATGATCTACCTACTTGTCTACCAGATCCTAGATAGCTAACTCTCACCCATTCTTCTTTTTTTTGTCTTAACCAACCATTGTAAACTCTCTCACCTGTTTGATTTAAAAATTTTCTTCTGTGATCTGAATTTTCATAAAGAACATTTCGAATATCTTCAATGATTGGAGAACGTAAAGGCGGTAATCTTTTAATTTGAGGAATCCATAAAATCTTTTGTTTTATTTTATTTAAATTCTCTCCTTGTTTGCCAATTATCAGACCAGGTTTTTCAGCTTCGATAACAACTATTGAACGTTGAGGATCAAAAATTATATTCCCTACATTTGCATCTTTATCCAATATTTCTTTTAAAGTTTTTTCTGCTTGCTCTAAAGGCATACAAATTGCAGGATCAGGTCTTAATTCAATTCTTTTTTTTATCTTATGAACTGCAGACTTAACAAGCCCTCCATCATCTTTGAAAAAATCTTGATCTTTAGTGTATAAAACTATATTAGCAGCTTCAAAAACAGCATCGCTAATTTTATCTTTTGGAACAATTTTAAATATTTCTTTGATTATTTCTGCAACCATTTCGGTTCAACCTCGTAAGAATTTTTTTGAAAAATAAAAACTTAAAAATAAAAATTTTTGATTTAGTAAAATAAATAACTTATACTTAATTTAAGTGTGTGTTAACTCGTTTTGTTGCAACTTTTTTAACACCATCTTTATCTACTACAAAAACATTTACGCCATTACCAGATGCATTATCTCTTTGAATAGAAGCATCCACACAATCAATAGCCAACTTTACTCCATCTTCTTCAGACATGTTTTCTTTATATCTGTTTTCTAAGATTCCATAAACAAAAGTACTACCTGATCCACTAGCTTTAAATCTTTGTTCTTTGCTTAGAGATCCATCTGGAAAAACATCATAAAGATGTAAACCCTGAGAATCTGCACCTGCAAATAAGAAATGCGCTATTCCTGCAACCATGGAAGGTTGTCTTATAACAGAATAAACCCAATTTCTTAGAAGATTAACTGCTTCGTGAGTTGTAACATCTCTACCATTTCTGATTTTCATCATATTCAATTCTGATTTTAAATATTGCATCAAAACTTGAATTGTAGATACGCTACCTGAAAATGTAACTGCCATGTTCTTTGATACTGGAACAACTTTATCAATAGTTGATTCAGTAATTAAATTTCCTGCTGTCGCCCTTGTATCTGCAGCTAAAACTACACAATCTTTACATACAATTCCTACAGTCGTAGTACCTGATTTTAATTCATTATCCAAATTATTCACCTAGAATTAAGTTAGTTTTATGAATGTCTGATTATTTATAAAGGTTTCGTAGAATTGAGGGTTTTAAATTTGATTTAATTTATATAGAAAAGATTTAAAAAGGTTTAGAAGGTTCTGAGGTTATATTTATGCCTCGATCGCATAGTTCGGTATTGCGCTGGATTGCTAATCCAGTTCCTTTGGAAGCGTGGGTTCAAATCCCACTCGAGGCGTTCTTTTATTTCTGGATTTGAACATGCAATCATTTTATTCCTGCACACCGTTCGCTTTGCTCAGTTGTGCTAGTCATTTTATTCCTGCACACCGTTCGCTTTGCTCAGGTGAATCCCACTCGAGGCGTTTCTTTTCTGGATTTGAAAATTCTTAAAAAAAATTACTCTAAGAAATCTTTTAAAATTTTAACAAATTCATTTCTTTCCTTTACAGGTTCTAATCTTTTAGCCAAAATCCTTCTTTTGATAATTTGTTGAATCCATGGAACGAAATCATTTCTTTCAGAATTAACGTGGTGATGAAAAACATTGTCGTCCATTTTTGTTATAGCATTATATAAATCGTCTATAGAGGACAATTTAGTACCGTTTTTTAGTTTGAATTTTAAATCTTCGTCTTTAACAACAATTTTGTTTATTTTAGGAACTTGTCTTTTAGTTTCTTGTTTATTGTTTTGAAAGTTATTTGATGAATTTTTAATTTCCTCTCTTAAAAGCTTTAATTCTTTTTCTAGCTGCTTTCTTTTGTTTTTCTCTTCATTTAGAAATTCTATAAATACTTCAAATTTAGAATCAACATCTTTATCAATAAATTCTTTTATTTCCTTTAAAGAAATATCAGATTTATCTAATGTAATGTGATTTGGAATGTGTTTTGTCTCAGAGAAATTTCCAAGTTTATCTCTTAATAAATCAAAATCTTCAACTTTTTTCTTCTTAGAAAATAATGCCATTGTCTCCCTCGTATGTATTTATATAAAATCAATATTTAAATATTTCGATTTTAAAAAAGTTTAAATACTAAATAAATGTGTTTTTATTATGATAATTACAATTTGTGGAGATTTAGGTTCTGGTAAAAGTACCGTTGCTAAAATATTAAGTTCTAGATTAGGGTTTAAGAGAAAATCTGTAGGAGATTTAATGGGCGAACTAGCTATAAAAAGAGGAATTTCTTTAATGGAAATAAGCAAAAAAGCTGAAAACGATGGTGGTGAGATTGATAAAATTTTAGATAATGAACAAAAAAAATTAAATGAATCTAAAGAAAACATAATCTTTGATTCTCGCCTTGGATGGTTTTTTATTCCTAATTCTTTTAAAATTTATTTAAAGGTTGATATTAATGTTGCGGCAGAAAGAATTTTTAATGATAAACGTGAGGATGAAAAAGAAAATACTTCTTTGGAAGAAACAAAAAGAAATATGATTTTAAGAAAACAATCTGAAATTGAACGTTATAAAAAATATTATAATATTGAAAAATATGATGATGAAAATAATTTTGACATTATTGTTGATACTACAAATATAACTGCAGAAGAAGTTGCTGAAAAAATAATTGAAAAAATAAAATTATTTTGAACAATTAACAACTAAATTCCATCTAACTTTTCTTATATTTATTATTTTAAAACCAATTTTTTCTAAACTTTCTTTCAATTCATCTTCATAAAATCCATAATGAGGAATTCCTTTTTCTTCTCCATCTAATTTAACAAAAGTTTGTGGAGCAAGTTTTTTAAAATATGTAGAGGTAAATCCTTCATCAACCTCTAAATCCTTATATTTATTTCCTTCAACATGTTCTAATTTAAATTGTTCCATATCTGAAATTTTCATTGAAAACAAACCTTTTGGTTTTAGAACTCTATAAATTTCTTTAAAGACATCTTCAATTTTTTCTTTGTAGTTATGATTTATGTATTGATAATTAATTACTATATTGAAAGAATTATCCTTGAAAGGAAATTTTTCTTCATAAATATCAAGAAGGGTTATTCCTTCAAATTCTTTTCCAAATTCTTTTGTATCTATTCCAACAACATCATAACCTTTTTCTCTTAAACCAAGAACGTTGTTTCCTTCGCCGGAACAAACATCTAGAATTTTAGGATTATTAAACTTCTTGAAAAGTTCTAATTCTTCTTCGTGAATTTTAATTCTAAATTGATGTGGTTTACACATTGACATTTTTAATTCTCATAAAATGCTTTGTAAAATAAATAAGCAGAATAAATATCTGCTTTTGAACTTACTTCACAAGGTGAATGCATTCCAAGTAAGCATGGCCCTGCATCTATGCAATCCATTCCAAATCTAGACATAAACATTGCAATTGTACCACCACCACCAATATCAATTTTTCCTAATTCTCCTGTTTGAAAAGGTAATTTGTGTTTAACTAAAATTGAACGAATATAATTCATGTATTCTGCACCAGAATCATGTGTTGAGTATTTTCCACCACTTCCACCATATTTTTCTATTGAAATTCCTTTACTTAAAAATGAAGCATTTCTTTTATCATGAACTTCTTTATATGTTGGATTAAATCCTGCAGTAACATCTGCAGATATTGAATGAGAATTCTCAAACAATTCTCCGAAATCTATTTTCAATCCTGTTTTCTTAATATATTCTTGTGCAAAATTAAGTAAAGCGAAACTTTGTGCTCCTGTATCTCCTGTTGAACCAATTTCTTCCTTGTCTACAAAAAAACCGATTGCAGTTTTATTAAATTTTTTAGCATCAATCAAAGCATTTAAAGAAGTATAAACACAAATCTTATCATCTTGTCCATAAGCTCCAACCATGGAAGCATCTAATCCAACATCAAAAGCTTTTCCTGCTGGAACAAATTCAAATTCTGCAAAATTAAAATCTTCTTCAGAAAGTTTGTAATGTCTGTCCAATATTTTTAAAATGTTTAATTTAATTTTCTCTTTTATTTCTTTATCTTCAAAAGGAATGTTTCCTACAAGAATGTTCATTTGTTCTCCTTCAATAATTTTATTTCCTGTTTTTTCCATTTGATCTTTAGCTAAATGAGGAAGTAAATCTGAAATTATAAATTTAGGTTCTCCTTCTCCTTCTCCTAAATGTATTTCAATTTTTTTACCTTCTTTAGTATAAACTAAACCGTGCATCGCTAAAGGAGTATTAACCCAATGATATTTTTTTATTCCACCATAATAATGAGTCTGCAATAAAGCTAATTCAGAATCTTCATATAATGGACTTGGTTTTAAATCTAATCTTGGGGAATCAGTATGACTTCCAATCAAATTCCAAGACTTATTATCTTTTCCAACTATTGCTGCAATAACAACTTTCTCCTTGAAAAATTTGTATATTTTGTCTCCTGGTTTTAATGTTTTTTTCTTAGAAATATCTTCAAATTTTTGTGCCTTCAAAATTTTTACTATGTTATGAGCACATAATCTCTCAGTTTTACTTTCAGAAAGAAATTTTTTATACTTTTCTGAAAAATTAAAAACTTTCTTTTTTTGATCATCGGACAATTGTTTCCAATAACTTTCTTTGTTATCGAAAAGAGATTTGTTTTTAGATATTTTTGTCATTTTATTTCCCTTGAAAAATCTTTTAATTGAACATATTTATAAAATGTTTGGAAAAAATATACTCGCAACCTTTATAAATACCTTTAAGATTCTTGGATATGAACACTGGACCCGTGGCCTAGCCTGGATATCCAGCAGAACTTCATTAGAAGATTTGTCGATAAGGCAAATAAGGCGACAGCCTTCTAAGCTGTAGATCGAGGGTTCGAATCCCTCCGGGTTCACCATCTCTTCTCAAATATTAATAGATGAAGATAGAGGTCTGAAACGTAGTGAGAATATCTTCGGGTTAGCCATTTTCTAAACATTTATAAAATAAAAAGAATTTGTCTCTTTTGGTGAGGAGAGTGATCAATATGAAAAAATCTTTAAGTTATGAGGACGCTGGAGTTAATATCGAATTAGGTGATGATGTTTCTAAAATTTTATACAATGCTGCTAAACAAACATGGATAAATAGAAAAGGGAAATTAGGTGAATTAATTGTACCTTTTGATGATTTTAGTGGAGTTAGAGCTATTGATGTTTCAGGTTTACCAAAAGGAACTCTTATGAATATGGGCTTTGATGGTGTTGGAACAAAAATTGAATTAGCTGAGAGAGCCAATAATTATAAAACTATAGCTTATGATTTATTTGCAATGGTGTGTGATGATGCAGTTGTTAGAGGAGCAGAACCTGTTATAATTGGTTCAATTCTAGATGTAAACTCATTGGGTAAAAAAGGTGAATCACATATTAATCAAGTAAAACAATTAGCTGAAGGTTACATTAATGCTGCAAAAGAAGCTAATGTTGCTGTTGTTAATGGTGAAGTTGCAGAACTAGGTAAAAGAGTTGGTGGTTATGGTTCATTTAACAGTAACTGGGGCGCTGCTGTAAGTTGGTTCGCAAATAAAAATAAATTAATTACTGGTTTTAAAATCAAACCTGGAGATTATTTAGTTTCATTCCGGGAAAAAGGATTTAGATCAAATGGATTATCTTTAGTAAGATTAATTCTAGAAACAGTTAATGGATCAAATTGGCATGAAGAAAAATGGTTAATAGAACAAACACTAACTCCATCTAAGATTTATTCTGCAGCAGTTGTAGAAATGTTTGGTGGTGGATTAAAAGAAAAACCAAAAGCTGAACTTCACGGGGTGGCACATATTACTGGTGGTGGAATTCCTGGTAAATTGGGAAGAATGTTAAAACCATCAGGTTATGGTGCTAAGTTGGATGACTTATTTCCTCCAGCACCTGTTATGCAATATTGTATTGAAAAGGGAAAAGTTCCACTTGAGCAAGCATATACAACATTTAACATGGGTAATGGTATGATTATTGCTACTCCTAAACCTTATGAAGTTATGGAAATAGCTGAAAAATACAACATTGAATCAAAAGTATCTGGTAAAGTTACACAGGAATCTGGAATAAAAATAAAACATGGCAAGGTTCTAAACAGTAACATAATCACTTATGAAGATCTTGTTTTTTAATTTTTTATTTTTTCTAAATAAAACTACTTTTGGTGTGTTTGGTCTTTATTCCATCTACAACCAAATAATTCCAAAAAATTCCTTTATACTTATATATAGAAACTGCAAATCCTGCATTATTGAATAATTCTCTTAAACCATCTACATCTGAAAGAAGTGGCTTATTAGGAATTATTTTATATAAATCAACATAATCAAAAAAATGTATTCTTCCATTCTCTGGTAAAAGGTCTGAAATTTGTTCCAAATAATTTTTTTCATTTTGTAAATCACTCAATATCCCGAAAGAAAACACTTCGTCTGCGTGTTTAACATCTTCGTGAATTCTTGATATTAGATGTTCATCAATTATAACTTTAACGTGATGTTCTCCTTTAATTTTTTTTCGTATTATTTTTTCAAGAGCAGGAGATTGTTCTATTATTATTTGTTCGTGGGGTCCATGTAAAGCAATATCTCCACTTAATAAACCACTACTTGCACCCAATTCTAGAACTATTTTCCCATGAATGTGTGCATTTTGTAAAACTTTTTTTCTAATCCATTTAGGAAAAAACATTCTTTCAAAAAACAAGGAAAGAATTACAGTTTCGTTTTTGAATTTAATTGTGGCTTGAGGATCATAGTGAAAAAATAAGAGAACAAATATAGGTACACCTATTATCACAAATGAAATTAAAATACCGATTGTTTCTAATGCATATGAATATTTAATTATCCAAGTTAAGATTAAAACTAATATGAATATTATTAAAAGAACTGGTCCCCAATTTCCAAGAGGGGCAACATATGTTCGTTCAATATCTTTTTTTCTTCTTATATATATTAAACTAAGAACAACACTACCATAAAGAACTAAAACTAGTGGAACAAGTAAATGTAGAAGTTTTTCATAGTTACCCGCACCCACAAAAACTAGAAGTGATGTGAAAATTGTTTGAAAAATTATTGCTTTATGAGGAGTTTTTGTTTTGGGATGAATTGCAGATAATTGAGGTATAAATAATTTATCCTTAGCTAATGCTAATATTAAGTTTGGTGAAGCTACAATCCAACCAGCAACAGAACCAATTATTGCCATGTAAACAAGTATTCCATAATATTTTGATATAAAACCACCATAAATTAAAGAAGCAAGATCTGTTAAAGGGGTTAGTGATTGTCCAAAAGTTGCCCAGGGAATTAACGAAAAAGAAGCAACAACAAATAATAAACAAACTATTGCTATTACAATTGTTGCAATAATCATAACTTTAGGCATTACTTTTTTAGGATTTCTAACTTTCTCTGCTAGAAATGTTGAAGTTTCCCAACCAAAAAAAGTTTCTGCAATGAAAAATATAGTGACAAAAATTAAAGAAGATATTGGAAATAAACTTGTGGATTCATTTAAAGGTTGTAACCACCCCACGAAATTAGTGGTACTAAATGAAAGTAAACCTGGAATCATTATTGAAGTAACTGCAGTTAGTGTAATTATTGCAAAGGCAACAAGCATAGTTGCACCTGTTTTTAAACCTCTAAAAGCCATATAATTAAATATTACAATGAATGCTATACTAATTCCAATTAACCAAGAATCTGGAAGATATGGACCAACATATTTTATAGCTCCAACAACAAGCATTGCAATTGTTACGTTTGCGGCAATTAAAGTCATCCAACCTAAAATAAATGAAGGAAAATGACCGAAAGCTTGTTTTGCATATTCATAAACTCCTCCTTCTTTAGGATAAATACTTATTAATTCTGCAAATATCATTCCTATATATATTGCAATTAAACCCATTAAAATCCATGAAAATATCGATAAGAGACCTGCTTCTCTAGCACCAACTGCAGGAAGGAAAAAAATACCTGTTCCAACTATGGAGTTTATTGTTATGAGAAGAATTGGCCAGAAACCTAAAAGTTCTTTATCTTCAGTCTTATTCTCAACTTTTTCCTCAGACATGAAATTTTTTAGAGCAACGTTGCTTATAAATATTGTTGTATTATGGAAAGAATTAAAAATAAAGAGAAATAACTTAAAATACATGGATTTGAACTTTGAATTTATTAATACAATAGAAAAATTAATTAAAATTTGTAAAGAATTAGAAAAAGAAAATATTCTTGGAGTAGATATTGAGTGTGAAAATAATTTGCATTATTATGGTATGCAAGTTGCTTTAATTCAAATATCAAGTAAAAGTAAAAATTATATTATTGACACTGTTGCATTAAAGAATATTTCTCCTTTGATAAAAATATTTGAAAATGAAAAAATCACTAAAATATTTCATGATGTAAGTTTCGATTTCAGAATGTTAAAATCGGATTATAATTGTGATTTGAAAAATGTTTATGATACTCAATTAGCAGCAGCATTTTTAAATAGAGAACAGTTAGGTTTGGGAAATCTTATGGAAGAATTCTTTAAAATAAAAAAAGAATGTAAGTTTCAAATGGCTGATTGGATTAAAAGACCAATATCTGAGGATATGTTATCTTATGCAATTCATGACACATTACATTTAATTGAATTAAAAGAAATATTAGATGAAAAATTAAAAAAAGAAGGAAAACTTGAATGGGTTAAAGAAGAAATGAAAAATCTTGAAACAAAAGATTGGTCATATAATCAAGGAACATTTTTTGATATGAGGGGAATTAAGAGCATTAGTGATAAAGAAAGAGCAGTGGCTAAGGAGCTGTATGATTTGAGAGATAAACTCGCAAAGAAAGTAAATAGACCAATTCATTTTCTTTTTGGAAATAAAAGATTAATGGAAGTTTCTCAAAAACCTTTGAAAAATTTGAAACTTTGGCAAAATTTAAAGGGAGTTCATCCTATTGTTAAGCAAAGATCAAAAGAATTTTTAGCAGCCACATTTAAAGGATTGAAAAAAGAATTACCTATAGAATCTGTTCCAAAAAAGAAATGGAATCAAAAACAAATCTCAAAATTCACACAATTAAATGAAATAAAAGAAAAACTTTCTCAGAAATATAATCTTCCTAAATATTTAATTTTAAATAAGGAAGATGAAAAAGAAATAGTTCTCACAGGAAATTTAAATCATCTTTCTTCGTGGAGAAAAGAATTAATTCAAAAAGAATTAATTTAGTTTTACCCACAACATGTTATCATAATATTTTCCGTCAATATATGCTTGTTTTTTGTGTATTGCTTCAAGTTTAAATCCTGCTTTTTCTAAAACTCTTGCAGAAGCTTTGTTATATATTCTGCATTTACCACTTATTCTTTTCAAATCATATTCTTTGAAAACATACTCAGTCATTTTTTTTAACGCATATGTTGCTAAACCCTTTCCTCTAAAATTTGGATGTATTGAATAAGAAACAAAACCTTCGACACCTTTTTGAATTAAAGGAACGTCATTTCGTGTATAAATTGCTACAACTCCTGCAAATGAATTTTGATAATTAATTGCCAAAGAAATATTTGAAGGATTTCTTTTATTTGTTTTTTTAATTAAAATTTCTAACTCTTCTTTTGCTTCTTTTAAAGTTTTAGGAGTAGTCATAAAACCTTTTTTAGTGATTTCATCTTTTTGTATTTCAAAATATGGTTTTAAATCAGATAATTTTAATTTTCTTAATTCAATTCCTTTTTTAGTTTTTATATTTTTATAATTCATTATTTAAAAAAGATGAGATAAAAGTATATAAAAATTTAGTATTTTGGTTGTGATTTTTTTATGCACTAGAGCTCACTTAACGAACAAGTATTTAAACCAAATTCCACTCACAAATATAAGGTGAATTACATGAACGCATTCGAAAACGCACAAAAACAATTATTAAACTCAATTAAAGCTGCAAACATTGAAGAAGAAGACATAGAATTTCTTAAAAATCCTAAAAAAATAATTCAAGTTTCTTTTCCAGTTAAACTAGATTCTGGTAAAATCAAGTATTTTCAAGGTTATAGGATTCAATTTAATGATGTTAGAGGACCAACTAAAGGTGGAATAAGATTTCATCCAAAAGTCGATTTAGATGAAGTTAAAGCGTTATCTTTCTGGATGACTATAAAAAACGCTGTTGTTGACGTTCCTTATGGTGGTGGAAAAGGAGGTGTAGAAATACAGCCAGCAGACTACAGCGAATCAGAAGTACAGAAAGTTGCAAGAGGTTTTATTAGGGCATTACATAAAAACATTGGGCCTACAATAGATGTTCCTGCTCCAGACGTTTATACAAATCCTCAAATTATGGCTTGGATGTTAGACGAATTTGAAACAATTAAAGGAGAACATCAACCTGGTTTAATTACTGGAAAACCTTTAGCTTTAGGTGGAAGTGAAGGTCGTGGTTATTCAACTGCCCAAGGTGGAGCTTATGTTTTAAAAGAATATATTAATTTAATTGGTGCAAATCCTGCTGAAACTAAAGTTGTAATTCAAGGTTTTGGAAACGCAGGTATGAACATGGCTAGAATACTTTTTGAATGGGGATACAAAATAATTGCTGTTAGCGATTCTAGATTTGGGATTTATTCTGAAGAAGGATTAGATATAAATAAAGTTATAGCACACAAAGCTAAAACAAAATCTTTAGGTGGCTTTGGTGTTAAGGAAATTACAAATTCAGAATTATTAGAAATTAACTGCGATGTTTTAATTCCAGCTGCTTTAGAAAATCAAATTACAAAAGATAATGCTTCAAATATTAAAGCAAAATTCATAGTTGAATTAGCTAATGGACCTATAACTCCAGAAGCCGATGAAATTCTTGAAAGTAAAGATATAGTTGTTTTGCCTGATGTTTTAGCTAATGCTGGTGGTGTTGCAGTTTCTTACTTTGAATGGGTTCAGAATAATTATGGTTATTATTGGACTGAAGAAGAAGTTCTTGAAAAATTAGAAGCTAAGATGGTTAAAGGTTTTAATGAAATTCATTTCATTGTAAAAGAACTTGATACTTCTTATAGAAATGCAGCATTCATTTTAGCTGTTAGAAGAATAATTGAAGCAGCTAAGTTAAGAGGAAATGTTTAATTCCCTAAACTTTGTTTAGGTCACCGAAAACATTATGTTTTTGTGTGTTATTTTTTTAAATATTTTTTAGACTTTTCAAACCAATCTTTTATTTCTTTTTCAAAATCAGTATCGTATCTATTTGCAACTTGCATTATTAAAATCAATAAGTCAGTTAACTCATGGTGAACTATTTCAGGATTATCTTTATTTTCTTTGAGAATATTTAATTCTTCTTGGAACATATCCATAAGTAGAGAAAAATCAGTTTTATTAAAACCAGCCTTCTTATCAAATTCTTTTACTTTTTCTTTGAGTTCTTGGAGTTTCATTCTAGTATTATTACTTCTCCATCTTTAAGAGTTTTATAAGGAATATTATTTTTTTCACAAAACTCAATTTCTTTATCTATTAATTCAGATTCTGGATGATTTGATTTGTAATGAGGTAGAATAATGTAATCCAAATAGTTCAAACCTTCCCAAATCGTTTCTTTTTGTTGTTCATATGGGTGATCTGTTGGATCATCAACGTGTTGTATTGCTTTAAAGTCTGGTGCTAAAACACAAATTCCTGCACTATAACCTGAATAAACAAAATCCTCTCTTTTCTTTAAATCTTCAAAAATTTTATCAAAACCACTAAGTTTCATTGCTTGTCTAAGAATAAAAGTATTTCCTCCTTTAAAAAATAAACCTCCTAAAGAATTTATTTTTTTCTTAAGTTCATTCTCCTTTCCAAAATACTTTTTTAAATCCACATAAGTAACTTCTAAACCGATTTCTTTTAAAGATTTTATATCTTCTTTTTCTTTAGATTCTTTTTTCTCTAAATTAACGTTTGTAAAATCGCATGCATTAGGAACGTACCCTAATTTCTTATTTTTTCCCATGAGTCTTACTAGTTCAGAAGCTTTATCTCCTAGGTTAAATGACGATAAATAAAATTTCATAGTGATGTTTATAATGCTAAGTATTTATATTTTTTGGTTAGAAAAAGATATAAACTGAATAAATTTCAAAAATAACATGAATCCAGTATTAAACTATTCAATTCAATTTGTTCTTGGCGGCGGAATTATTGTTGGAATGAGTATTTTGGCAAAATATGTTGATACTAAATACGCTGCTTTGTTATATGCATTACCTATTCAATTTACTTTGGCAGCAATTTTTATATATTTAGGAACAAAGGAAGGAACAGTACAAAAACTTGCTCAAAATAGTATTTGGTATATGCTTGGTTTCATAGCATTTGTAGTTGCTTTTTACTTTTTAACAAAATATTTAGAATTTTGGCCGAGTTTAGGAATTGCATATGTAATTCTAATAATTATAACTTTAATGATTTTAAAATTTGTTAAGTTTTAATTCTTCTTTAAAGCATAAACTAATTTCTCTATAGAAGAAGGTTTGTATTTATTTGTAGCAGGAACACCTAATAAAATAGCCATTTTATTTCTTTCAGTTCTTCTACTAGTGTATAAACATACATTGTTTTCGTATTTTTTATTCATTTTAATAGTTCTTTGCGAAGTAAATTTTATACTTTGCTTTTTCTTCACAAGCAACA
>CAYSFC010000001.1:85682-98473 GCA_964430665.1 uncultured Methanosarcinales archaeon
TTAATAGTTCTTTGCGAAGTAAATTTTATACTTTGCTTTTTCTTCACAAGCAACACATTTAGCACCTTTGTCAGGAGTATCTGCATTCATTGGACGACATCTTGTTGTTGCTCCACCTGTTTCTGTTTTTATTTTGTCTTCACAGTCAGGATTTCCGCAATGATGTGCTAAAACTAATTTTCTTTCAGATATTTCTTTCTTAAAAGAATCGTAATTTGAAACAAACACTTTTTGACTTTCTAATTTTTCTTTAGCTTTTTCAAACATTTCTTTTTGAATTAATTCTAATCTTTCAGAAACATGTTTAACTAAATTATCAAGCTTAACAAATTCTTTTTTACCATCGTGTCTAGAAACAACAACACAAGAATTTTTTTCCATATCTTTTGGTCCAAATTCTATTCTTAAAGGAATTCCTTTTAATTCCCATTCATTGAATTTGAATCCTGGTGATTTATCTCTATCATCAAATGAAGTTTCAATTCTTTTTTCCAATAATTCTTCTTGTAATTCTTTTGCTTTTTCTAAAACACCTTCTACACCTTTTGGTATAATTGGAACTACAACTACTTTTGTTGGTGCCATTTTTGGAGGTATAACTAATCCTTTGTCATCTCCATGTACCATAACTAAAGCCCCTAATAATCTTGTTGAGAATCCCCATGAAGATTGCCAAGGAATATGTTCTTCTCCATCTTCGCCTTGATATTTAATGTTAAATGTTTTTCCAA
Organism: uncultured Methanosarcinales archaeon; assembly: GCA_964430665.1. GTDB lineage: Archaea > Nanobdellota > Nanobdellia > Woesearchaeales > SKGA01 > JAQUYS01. The sequence goes on from CAYSFC010000001.1 coordinate 86,414, forward strand.
ATCCTTGTCCTAAGTTATGTGAAGTTCCAGATTGAAGTGCTTTCCCATCTGGCATAAATGATTCAAAAGTGTATGTTCTTTTTGCTCCTGGAAATTTTTCTTTTTCAGATTTTATTCCTATTATTGCAGGTATTGCCATTAATTCTTCTGCTAATTTTTTGTATTCGTTTATGAAAATTATTGTTTCTTTTTCACATTGTTCTTCTGTTGCATATACGCAATGTCCTTCTTGCCATAAAAATTCTCTTGATCTTAAAAATATTTTTACATCACTGATTTCCCAACGAACAATATTTGCCCATTGATTTATTCTTAAAGGTAAATCTCTATGTGAGCGTATCCATTTTGAATAGGAATCATACATTATTGTTTCTGATGTTGGACGAATGGCTAATCTTTCTTCATCATCTGATTTTTGACTTATCCAAGCAACTTCTGGTGCAAAACCTTCTACGTGTTCTGCTTCTCTATGAAAGAAAGATTCAGGTATAAAAAGAGGAAAATAAGCGTTTTGAACTTTGTGTAGTTTCATTCGTGTATTGAAATAATCCATAATTGATTGCCAAAGAGAGTAACCTAAAGGTCTAATTACAGCACAGCCTCTAACTGCTGAATAATCTGCCATTTCACTTTTTACAATGACTTGAGAGTACCATTCAGGCATGTCTTCTTGTTTTTTAATAGTTATACCTAATTCATTAGCCATTTTCACACCATATATTTGTTATTTAATAGGTATTTAAAAACATAACTAAAAATAGTTAAAAAGGCAATGTTTTTAAATTTAAGTGGAAAACCTAGGTAAAATGGATGAATTAGAAAAATATAAGATGCCTTCAAAATTAGAAATATTCTCTCAATTAGGTAAAATGGAGTTTGAAGATGAAAATGAATTAGATGTAGTTATAGACAAATTAAGCGATAAAGTGAATACATATATTAAATTTTTAGAAGATGTTCTTCAGCCAGATTCTAATATAACTTCGATGACCGAAGCATCTGTTTTTACAAATGAAGAGAGAAATGAATTATATTCAATTCTTAAAACATTATTGTACTGGGACAGATTATATTTGGAAATAGATTTGAATCCTAACGATGAATCCAAGGCAGAATATTTTAAAAAATATTTTGAAGTTTGGAAAGATGTTAAAAAATTATTGAAGCCTTTATTAAATAAGGCAATTGAAGTTTGGAAAAATTCAATAGAAGAAACTAAATTTGAAGGGTATTTCGGATGAAGCAACGAATGCCAATGAGTGCTCAGTTTGCACGGAGTAAAAAATGAAGAAAAAATTAGTATTGATGGGACCACCAGGTTCAGGAAAAGGAACAATATCAGATATATTAATTGAGGAATTTAATCTAACACACATATCAACAGGAAATATATTGAGAAATAGTGTTGAAAAAGGAGATGAATTTGGGTTGAAATTAAAAGAAATTATGGATTCGGGAAATCTAATTTCTGATGAAATAGTTGATCAAATATTAAAAGAAAGATTATCACAAGATGATGTTAAAGAAGGTTTTATTTTAGATGGATACCCTAGACACATAGGTCAGGCTCAAAAATTAATCACATGGGTTGAAATTGATGAAATCGTTGTTGTTGATATAACTGATGAAGCCATTCTTGAAAGATTAAAAGGCAGAAGAACTTGTCCAAAATGTGGTGCATCATATCATATAAAAAATATTAAACCAAAAGTTGAAGGAATTTGTGACTTTTGTGGAACTAAATTAGTTGTTAGAGCTGACGAAGATAAGATTAAACACAGACTGGATTTATATCACAAAGAAACAGAACCAGTTATTAAGTTCTTTGAAGAAAACAGAATTAAAATAAAAAAAGTTCCTGGAGACTTCGATATAAAAACAGAAAAGAAAAAGATTGCAGACATGATTTCAAATTAAATTTTTTTATCTTAAAATTTATTTTTAGATACAAGAGTTTATACTCTTTGTATTTCTTCTAATTTTAGTTCTTTTCTAGCCAAAATATTTTTAAGAACTATTGTTGCATAACTTCCAGAAGATAAATCAAAAGAGATGTTACATTTTTTTCTTCCTTCAAAAACATCGTCATTTTCAACAGAGGATTTAAAATTTTTAACTTTAAAAAAAGCGTTTCTAAAACTTCCTTCGAGTGAAAAATCTGGAAGAGAACGTATTAAAAAATTTTGATGTGTTAAACCTTCGGATAAAATAAAATCATCAAAATCTTTAATTAAATAGCCAATTAGAGGCAATTCATCCATATCAGGATATTCTTGTGAAAATTTAAAATTTCCTTCTGAATAGGGATAATCCACACCTTCAATTTTTGAAGCCAACATTTTATTGAAAATATAACTTTGAACAGAATGTATATAGAATAAAATTGTTTTTTTTGGTAGTAGTCTTAAAGCCCCAACAAAATCGTTTTTATGATTCTCTAAATATTTTTTTATTTCAGAACCAAAATCTTGATCTGTTTCAATTATTAAATTAAGTGCTTCTTTGAAATTTTGTTTTAATAAGTTTAAACCAATATCTAAATTATTTGAGGAAAATCTTTGTTCATCAAAATAATTTGGAACTTTAAATTCTTCAGGATAGATTAAAGAAAAATCATGAGGTAAATCTCTTAATATTATTTGAAAATTATTACCTTCAAGAGTACCTAGTCTTAGAGCTTCTTTTGAAAAACCACAAAATTCTAATTGAATGTCTTTCAAATCCAAAGCAGATATTTTTTCTTTTGAAACTCCTTTAATTGAAATATATTGATAAGTTACTGCATTTTTATCTTTTGTACCTGCGTATGAAATAAATTTTCTTGGGATTCTCAAAGATTTTGAAAGTTGAGAAACTGCCCTTTCAGTTGTATAATTTCTTTTTTTCATTAGATAAATTTGTATTCCTGAATCGCTTTCTTCAAAACCTTTGATTTCTTTAACTATGAAATCTTCTGGAAAATATTTCAAAATCGCCATAATCTAAGAAAAGAGTAAAACTTTTTAAAAAGATTGGTTTTCATAATTATGTGGACTTGTAGCCTAGTTTGGATACTTGATAAAATTCAGAAGAATTTTCTTGTAAAACAAATAGGGCAACAGCCTCCTAAGCTGGTTTCTGCGTTCAGAACGCTGAAAGCTGAGATAGCTGTAGGTCGGGGGTTCGAAAAAGCAGCAAAGTACGTTCTGAACGTTGCGTTCTGTTTCGTTTTTCCTCCCAAGTCCGCCATTTCTTAGCAAAACTTATAAATATACTTAGATGACTATGCCATTATGAAAGAGACTTTGAAAAAAACTGCAATAATTACGTTTTTTGTAGTAATAGGTCTTATTTTGATGGGTTGGGTTTTCAAACAAATCTCTTTTCAAGAAATGATAGATATTTTTATTAAAAGTAATCATACATATACTATTTTATTTTTGCTAATTTCTGTATTGATAATGTCAATTCATACTTTGCGTTGGAAGATGATAATTAAATCGAGTGGATATAAAGTTCCTTTCTTTAAATTATTGCAATACAAAATTGCAGGTTCGGGAATAAGTTTTTTAACACCAGGCGCAAAAGTAGGAGGAGAACCTGTAAGGGCGATTCTTTTAAAAAATCACAACATTAAATTTCATAAAGGATTATCTACAGTGATAACAGATAAAATAGTTGAACTTTCAGTTCAAGGAGTTTTGTTTGTTGCAGCAGCAATGTTGGCTGTTTTTACCATGGCTATGCCATCTAATATGAATATCATCATTATACTTTTTTCAGTTGTTTCAATATATTTGATAGTTTATGTTTATTATCAAATATTTAACGACAATAATTTGTTTTTGAAATGGTTTAGAAAATTAGGTTTAAATAAAATTAAAAAATTAGAAAAATCCGAGAAGAAAATTATTGAGTTTGAAAAAATAATTGTGAAATTTCATAAAGAAGATTCTAAAGATTTTTATTATTCAGTTTTTTTAACATTAATAACTTGGTTTCTTATGTTTGGAGAATATTACTTTGCGGCTCAAATGTTAGGATTTGATTTAACTATTAAACAGATATTTATAATTATTAGTGCTATGGGAGCAGCATATTTAATACCTATTCCAATGGCTTTGGGAGTTTTTGAAGCTGGAGAAATGACTATATTTAAAATGCTTAAATTGAGTGCCACTGCAGGTGTAAGTTTGGCGATAATAATTAGAGCAAGAGATTTGATTTGGAGTATTCTAGTATTGCCGATATTATTCTTCAATGGTATGAAAATAAAAGATGTTAAAGAAGACGTTGCAAAAGAAAAATCTAAAGAAGTTTCGAAATGAGTTTATTTATTTCTTTTCCATCAACTTTTCCAGCATATTTTGACATAATTTTACCCATCAAAGCACCGCGCGGAATATTCTTATTTTTAGAAACAATTTCGTTTACATCTTTTTCTATGTCTTTTATAGATAAAGGTTTGTATTCATCGTAATTAACATCTTCTCCATTTTGAAGTTTAATTAAGATTGGAATAATTGCATCTTTTGTTATTTGATTTTTATTTAATTTAGATAAGATTGTGTGTTGAAAATTAATAACATCTACTTCAACATCAAATTTCTTTTTTACCAAGGAAGGTATCGAAAAATAATAATCAACTAAATATGATGGTTTTAAATTGGAATATAATTTTTTTAATTCAAATAAATCAATTCCTTCTTTAATTAATTTTTTACAAATATCTTCAGTTAAATTGAATTCTTTCATCAAATCATTTATTCTTTCAGAAAGTAATTTCGGAACTTGAATGTTTTCCATATTTACATTTATAGGACGAATATCTGTTTCAGGATACATTCTTGACGCACCAGGCATAGGACGCATATATGTTGATGAACCATCTGGTCTTGCATTTCTTACACATTTTATTAAATTGAAATTACTTGCTCTTGAAATTGCTGCTTCCATAGCCCTTAATGCAACAGATTTTATATCTGTGATTATTATAAATCCGTCTTTAGAAGTACATTTTAGTTTTTTTAGAATGAGTTCTTTTTCTTTTTGCGTAATTCCATAATTGGGAAGTTCTGCTGAATGAAATAATCCTTTTACACCCATAACTTTTGCATGGTCTGAAAGTTCAGATCCAAATCTTCTTCCAGGTTGAATTTGAAATCCTGTTAAGACTCCAAAGTTAATTAATTTGGCACCTAAAACGCACCCTTCTTTTTTATTTAAACCCAACTGAATTACTTTTGATTGGGATTTATTTAAGATTTCAGTTAAATCAACTATTTCTCCAACTGATGCTTTTCTCTGTTTTAGTTCTTTGAATAAATTTAATAAGTTTTGTTGACGAATTGCTTCGTATTCAGCATATGTTGGAATTAATTTTAAATCTTGCGCACCTTTTAATTCCACACGTACACCATTCTTTATTGAGATATTCACATCTTGTCTTATTGTTCCAAGACCTCTTTTAACATTTGGTAAACTTCTTAGAATCATTCCTATGTATTCTGCAGTTTTTTTAATTTGTGAAGGAGTTTTTAAATCAGGTCCTGTGGCTATTTCTATTAAAGGTATTCCTAAGCGAGAAAGATTGTATTTTTTATGAGTATTATTATCTTCAACATTTTTACAAGAATCTTCTTCTAGACAAACAGATTCTATAGAAATTTTGTCTCCGTCTATAATTAGTTCTCCATCAAAAGAAACCAATGCAGTTCTTTGAAATCCAGATGTATTAGAACCATCGATGACTGTTTTTCTCATAAAACGAACTTGATTAGGGGTTGATGATTTGAAGAATTTTGAAATAATTAAAGCAGAATTTAAAGCATCAAGATTTAAGTTCTGTGGAGGCATTTCATCTAATTCAACAAGGCAAGTCGTATCATTATATCCTTCATATTGGAATGTTTTTTCTTTTTTATGTTCGTGAGCTGCCGCTTGATCAACTTTTCCAGATTCTCCTGCTATTGCTCTTAGTTTTCTTTGAATTATAAAATCTGGTTTATCATCACGTATATTTGTTGGACAGGAACAAAATAATTTATGTCCTTCTAATTGTTGATGAATTTCCAATCCTGATTTTAAACCTAGTTTGATTAATTCTTGTTCGCTAAGTTTAGTTATTGGTTTTAATTCATCCATTTTTATTCATCGAAAGAAAAGAATTTTTCAGAATCCATTTCTCCTAAAATGTTTGTCATATATAATTCTTTTACATCTTCTTTTTTTGCTGTACTTATTAAATATGCTAATTTTATAAAAGATGTTTCAGTTGTCATTTGGGATAAATGTCCAATTATTCCTATTTCTTCTAACATTCTTAAAGGAGTGTAAACATTTAAATTAACTTCTCCGTAAATTGTTTGTGTTGACATCACTATAGGTATCTTTAAAGCTAATTTTTTTAATTTAGAATATATTTTTTTATGTTCTGAATTTCCTTCTTCATCAACTATTGGAAAGTGTCCAAATCCTGAACCTGCTAAAACTAAACCGTCAAAATTATCGTAAGAATCTAATTCTTGGGCGTAAAATTGAGGGTGCGAATAAATTAGACCTATCTTTAGATTTTCTTTGAACAAAGGTATTTTTTTAGGAATTTCTTTATCAATAAAATAACTTAATTTTTTTAACATTTTTATAGATTTATTATCATAATTTACTTCTGCAATTTTTTCTTTATTTATTGATTTGAAGGCATCTCTTCTTGATGAATGCATTTTTCTAACATTTAATCCTGGTAAAATAACGCAAGCACCATCCGAAGAATTTGCGTGCATACAAACTCCAACCCCTTCGAAAGTTGAGTTTTCTAAAAAATACGCTGCATTGATTATGTTTTGAGCTGCATCTGAAGAAGGTCTGTCTGAACTTCTTTGAGAACCTACAACTAAAACTTTAACAGGTAAGTCTTTAAGTAAAAATGATAACGCTGCTGAAGCATAATGTAAAAAATCTGTTCCTGATGTTAAAATGAATTTTCTTTGGCCCTTTAAAACTCTTTCATGAATTGCTTTAGCCATTAAATTAAAGTGTTGGAGACGAAAATTATCTGACATTATATTTCCTATAAAATGAGACTCTATTTTTGCAATATTTTTTAACTCAGGAAATAATTTAATTAAAGAATCTGGATCGAACGAAGCTATAACTGCACCTGTTTTATAATCCACTTTTGATGAAATTGTTCCTCCTGTATGAATTATTGTTATGCTTTCAGGATCTATCTTAGAATTTTTGATTTTTAATTCATTTTCAGTCATTTTTATTTTACCTTTTATTTGAATGTCTTCTACATCTTTTTTTCTAAAAGAAATATTATAACCAGAATCTAATTTCAGAATAAGTGATTCTTTTTCTAAAGGCATTAAAACACCTTCATGAGATTTTTTTTTAATAATTACATTAACTTTGCTAAAAGTTGGAATCTTTTCTAAATTCATAGACTAAACTAATAAGAGAAATATTATAAATTTAACTAAAAAAAGAAATAAAACTACTTTTTAGCTTTTTTAGTAGTTTTTTTAGCAACAGGTTTTTTTACAACCTTTTTTACTGCTTTTTTAGTTGCTTTAACAGCTTTTTTTGCTACTGGTTTAGCTTTTTTAACTACTTTCTTTGCTGCTGGCTTAACTGCTTTTTTAGTTGCTTTAACTGCTTTTTTTGCTACAGGTTTAGCTTTTTTAACTACTTTCTTTGCTGCTGGCTTAACTGCTTTTTTAGTTTCAGCTGCTTTTTTTGCTGTTTTCTTCTTTTTCATTAAAACTGCTGCTGTAACTCCTGCTGCTACACCTGTAACAACTCCTGCTACACCAATTGCTTTTTTGTGTTTTTTAACATATTCTTTAACTGTCATAATTATGCACCTAGAACTAATTATAGATGTTTTTGTTTATAAACATTTGTTTTTCTAGAAATCAAATAATTCAACTATTAATTTTGTTGCTAAAATGGATGTTATATCGTTCACATCTTTTTCTGGATTTACTTCAACAAGGTCTACCATTTTTAAATTTCCTGTTTTTTTAAGATTTTGTAAACAATAAATTAATTCTCTTGAACTCATTCCACCATGTTCAATGTAACCTGTTCCTATTGCTTCAACAGGATCAACTACATCTATATCTATTGAAATATATGTTGGTTTGTCTGAAAAATTACAAATTAAGTTTGTTGTTTCTTTTATTCCTTTTTCTAAAATATCGTTCGCCGTTAGAAATTTAATATTTTTTTCTCTTAGATAATTTAATTCCTGTATATCTGAATTTCGTATTCCAACTAAAAGTATATTTTCAGGTTTTACATAATTATTTTCAATTAATGTTTTAAGATAATCTTCTTGTGTTGGAGGTATAAAATTATCCATTAAATCTGGATGTGCATCAAAAATTATTAGTTTGAAATCTTCATTGTTTTTTGAAAATGCTTTAATTGAAGGGTAAGTAATTGAATGATCTCCACCTAACAAAATTGATTTTTGGTGAATTTTTTCTAAATAATTTTGAATGTTGGTATGTGATTGAGAAATATTTGATTCATCTACATCTATAGATTCAACTTGAAACACTGGAATTTGGCCTGATTCATTTGCAAAAAAGTTTTCTAAATGAGATAATATTATATCTGGAGCTTCGTTTGCCCCATTTCCTTTCCCCATTCCTCCTCCACTAAAAGGTATTTTAATTAATTTCATTTGTTTGAATCTCCTCTAAATCACAAAAATCTGTAGTGAAATTATATGCACCTGCATTTAAGAATGTTATGGTATCTCCTACTTTAGGATCTTTTAAGTAAACTTTGTAACGAAATAAATCTAGTGAACAAGGTGTAATTCCTTTAATTATGAAAGGTTTGCCTTCTCCTTCTCCTTCAACCAAAAGCTTTACAGGAACTATTAAAGCATCCATATCTGAGTTGTAAACAGATGCGTTTACTATAATTGTGTTATCGTGAATAGCTTGAATTGTAGTGTGTAGTTTGCCTGCAGGAGCTGAGATAAATCTTCCTGGTTCAATCATCAATTGAATGTTATTTTGGTGTAAGAAAGATTTCAATTCTTCGATTCTTTTGTAAATGGAATGAAAAACTTTTACATTGGTGTTAGCATATTCTGAAGGAAGTCCTCCACCTATGTTTATTATTTGAATGTCGTTAAAAAATTCTTCTTCAAACAAGTTTTGTAATTCGTATTTTAGATTCCATTCAGCCATATTTTGTGTTTTTCTATGAAAATGAATTCCCAATTTTTCTATGTTTTCATTATTTTTTAGAATCTCTATTTGTTTTTTGATTATATCTGATTCCATTCCAAAAACATAATACTTTTCTGTTTTTAGAGTATTTTCTTTTAATTTCATACGGAGTAAAAGTGTGATTTTTTTGTTGTGTTTCTTTATGTGGTTTAGAAGTGTGTTTAAGTCAGTTAAATTATCTACAACAAATTTATCTAAATCTAATTCATCTAACAAATCTTCATTTAATCCTTGTGCTAAGAATAATACACGAGATTTGTCTTTAATATGTTTCAATTCATTTTTGAAATGCACACTAAATAAACAAGAAGTGTTTTCTTGTAAAATGGGTGTAACTTTAGGATTTGTTTTTGAAGAATAAGAAACTATATCTGCTAGTTTTTCAACTATTTTGTATTGTTCTAAAATAATTGATTTGCTTAATGTGAAATAAGGTTTCATATTAATCCATCCTCTTCTAATTCATCTAGGGCTGCAATCATTGCTAAGGGGAATGTTATGGTAACATCTCCAATAACTGTAGCTATATCACTTTCATCCTTGACTTTTCCCCAAGATTTTGCTTCGTTGGTAGTTGCACCAGACATCGAACCACTTGATTTGTGTGCAGTAGTCATGTATAACGCAAAGTTCGCTCCTCCGTTTAGTAAAGTTGCTAAAATTGCATGGTGTTTTGAAATTGAACCACCTAATGCAATAACTCCTTTTTTATCATCGTGAGTTGTTGAAAATAAAATATTTCCAAAATCTTTTACTGTATCAATTACAAAATCTTTATGACTTTGTTGGTATAGGTAGAGATGAAAACCTAAAGCTCCATCAGTAATTGCGGGACAGAAAATAGGAACATCATTTTTTGCAGCTTGATATAAAATAGAATTTTCATCATTTAATAATAAACCAATTTCTCTAAGTAAATCTGAAACCGCCCAACGTTTTTGTTTTGCATATAACTTATCTAATATTGGTAAAAGAAGATCTTCAAATTTCATATAACTTTCATTGTTTATTTTTATATTACCTACACGATTGATTCCTTGTTCATGTAATTCAACATCGTCAGCGTTGAAAGAACCTATACTAAATTGTTCTCCGTGTGCTTTCATTATGTCTTCTTCTAATCCACCTGCAGTTGTTACAATTACTGAGGGGATTTTTAATTTGATTAATTGTGCGAAGAATCCTCTTAATCCTGATGTTACCATATTTGATGTAAAAGTTAAAAAAATCTTTGCAGATTCTTTTTTCATTTTTACAATAACATCTTTTGCTTTAGCTAATTCAACACTTTGATAACCTAATGTGTTGAAATGTTGTACCAGGTCTTTGACCTTCATGTCTTTTTTATATAGTAAGTCTTTAACGTACATAGAAATAACCTCTTTGGAATATGAACTAATAGAATTAACTTGACATCTTTACTTGATTGTCTTTGTATATGTTCATAAATAGTGTAAATAAGAAGTTATTTATAAAGGTATTTAAATAGAATTTTTGAGCTGTATTACCATTTAATCAAAAATTTTATAAATCTAAGTATAATTGAGCCACCAATGGAAAAAAACGAAATTTTCAAATATGTTAAAAAAGCAGGCATTTTCAAAAATCCTTATGATTTTGAGGAGTTTATGCACAATTTAGTGGATGGTTATCAAATGCCTGTTGTGTTTTGTCCAAAGAATTTAAATTCTAATAAAACATCAAATTGGAAAGTTGATTTATTGGATTCTTCGAGACCAGAATATGTTGGTCAAGTTAATCGTTTTTTTGAGAGTTTAGATGCATATAAAAGATATTATGATGAAACTGGAGATTTTGAAGGAAAAGTTAAGTGTAGTTTAAAAGATCCTGAAAAAGATAAAGGAACGTTTTTAAAACTAAGTATGAGAAATAGTGAAGAAAGTATTGAAATGAAACTAGAATGTTCTAAGCTTCCTTCAATAAATATTCCTGCATACAAAGTAAAATATAATTATGGTTGATTTTCTTAAGAATAATTTATATATTTTGAGAGTTTACCAAATTTATGAATATAAAAGAAATAAATGCAAAATCAATTATAACTAAAAGCCAATTACCTGAAGTAGAATGGGTTTTAAATCCTTACATTGGTTGTTCTCATGGTTGTATTTATTGTTATGCAGATTTTATGAAAAGATTTACTAACCACACAGAAGATTGGGGAACTTTTGTTGATGTGAAAATTAATTCTCCAGAATTAACTAAAAATGTTAAAGGTTCAGTTCTATTTTCTTCAGTTACAGATCCATATCAAGCTATTGAAGGAAAATATAAAATTACAAGAGAATGTTTAAAAAAATTAACTGAAACAGATGTTGAAGTTTTAACAAAATCTCATTTAGTAACACGAGACATTGATATATTTAAGAAGTTTAGAAAAATAAAAGTTGGAATGTCTTTAGGTGTTTTAGACGATAATGTCGCAAGAAAAATTGAACCTTTTGTCTCTTCACCTTCTAAAAGAATCGAGGCTTTGAAGGAATTGTTTTCGAATGGAATTTACACTTATTGTTTTGTTTCTCCAATTTTTCCTGAGATTTCTGAAGTTGAAGAAATAATTGATGCTGTAAAATATTTTGTGAATGAAATTTGGTTTGAAAATTTAAATATTCGTGGAAATAATCGTTTGAGAATTCTGAATTTCATTAAAGAACATGATGAATCTTTATTAGACTTGTATAGAAATATTTCTGATTCTTATTGGGAAAGAGTTAAAGAAAAAATTGTTAAAAAATGTGAAAAAGAAAAAATAAAATATAAAATATTTTTTCATCATGGAAAAGTTAAAAATAAAATTTAATTTATT
>CAYSFC010000002.1:0-26284 GCA_964430665.1 uncultured Methanosarcinales archaeon
AGTTGACGCAATAATTTAAAAAGAAAAAGAAAGAAATTGTAAATTTCTTTTAAAAGTTTATTTCAACTTAATGTTTAATTCATCCAATTGCTCAGTTGTAACATCGCTAGGAGAATCATCCATAGGACATTGTGCACTCTTATTTTTTGGAAATGCAATAACGTCTCTGATATCTGTTTTTCCCAACATCGTTGAAACCAATCTTTCAATACCAATACCCATTCCGCCATGAACTGGTCCACCATATTCATATGCTTCTAACAAAAATCCAAATTTTTCTTTTGCTTCTCGCTCACCAATACCTATAAATTCTAAAATTCTTTCTTGTATTTTTGGATCGCTTACCCTTATTGATCCTGAAGCCATTTCCCAACCATTAAGAACTAAATCCCATAAATCTCCCAATGCTTTATCAGGTCTTTTTTCAAAATCTTCAATAAATTCTTTTTTAGGCATTGAAAAAGCATGATGTTCTGGCTCCCATTTTTTCTCTTCTTCATTGTATGCAAATAATGGAAAATCATTCACCCAACAAAATTCAAAGTCAACACTTGCAGTCAATCCAGAGTCTTTTGCTAAAGAGTTTCTTAGATGACCTAAACTTTTTTGAGCAATTCTTTTTTTATCTGCACCGAAAAAAAATGTTCCATTTTCTTTTTTAGATATTTCCTTTAATTTTTTCTTTAAATCTTCACTTAAGAATTTAGTAATTCCTGTGTCGAATTCATCATCAAAAATCTTAGTATAAGCCAATCCTTTAGCTTTGTAAATTTTTACAAGTTCAGTGTATTTATCAATTTCTTTTCGAGAAAATTCTTTGGGAATAAAAATAGTATAAATACTTTCAGCTTCTTTGAAAACATTAAATTCACATGTTTTTGCTTTCTCAGTTATATTGTTTAATTCCATCCCAAATCGTATGTCAGGTTTATCTGTTCCAAATCTCTCCATAGATTCTTCATATGAAAATGTTGGAAAAGGAGTTTTTAAATCTTGATTTAAATTTTCTTTAAAAACAAAACTTAACATCTCTTCAACATAACTTCTTATCTCATCACTTGTTACAAAACTCATTTCAAAATCTAATTGAGTATGTTCTGGTTGTCTATCTGCTCTTAACTCCTCATCTCTAAGACACTTAGCTAATTGATAATATTTATCTAATCCTGCAACCATCAAAATTTGTTTATATAATTGAGGACTTTGAGGAAGCGCATAAAACTTACCTTTGTTTGTCCTAGAAGGAACTAAAAAATCTCTTGCACCTTCAGGTGTAGATTTCACTAGAATAGGAGTTTCTATTTCTAAAAAATTGTGTTCATTAAAGAATTTTCTTATGCTAAAAATAACATCGTTTTTGAACTGAAAGTTTTTAATCATTTCTGGTCTTCTTAAATCTAAATACCTATACTTTAATCTTGTATCTTCTGTGGCATGTTCATCCAAAGGCAAAGATTGAGATTTATTTATTATTTCGATTTTTTTAACTATAACTTCTATTTCTCCAGTACTTATATTTTCATTTGCTTCAGGTTTAATTTTAACTTCGCCTTCAACTCTCACAACATATTCTTTTTTTAAATCAACTTCCTTATCTAAAGTTAATTGAGTTATTCCATAACGATCTCTTATATCTATGAATGTTAAAGAACCATGAGTTCTAATTTTATTTATCCATCCTGAAAGAACTACTTTTTTCCCAGCATCTTCTTTTCTTAATTCTCCACATGTATGCGTTCTAAACATTTTTTCACCTTAAAATCATTATTTTTTAATAGATAATCAAATATCTAATCACATTTATATTCAATTATTTTAATACTATTAATTCTATCTCCTGCTCTCAAATTCAAAACATTATCCATTCCTTCAATAACTTTTCCAAAAACTGCATAATTTCCATCTAAGAAATGTGCTTCATCTAAAGTTATATAAAATTGACTCGAAGCGCTGTTAGGATTATTGGACCTTGCCATTGCAAGCACTCCTTTATTATGAGTTAAATTAGTTATTTCTAAAGGAATAGTTTTACCACTTCCACCAGTTCCATCTCCATCCGGATCTCCTCCCTGAATAACAAAACCAGGTTCATATCTATGAAAAGTTAAATTATTATAAAATCCTCTTTCTGTTAAATTAAGAAAATTTGTTGAAGTTATAGGAGTTTCTTTATTGTAAATTTCACAAAGTATTTTTCCTTTATTAGTATCTATCTCAACTATTGTTTTAATAACATTATTGCATTTTTTATCATTCATTTTTATTGCACCTGTTATAATCATGGCAAGAATAATTAGTCCAATCATACACCAAACTTGCCAATCAAATAATTTCTCACTCTTAAATTTATTTCTTTTTTTCATTTCTTACACCGTGCGAACTGAACACTCAGCTTCGTTCGTTGTTTCATTTTTTAAGCTCTATGTCGTAAATTATTGACTCAACTTTATTTAAATTATATTTCAATGAATCGAACTTTTTTCTTAATTCTCCTGATCTAAAATCAAAGTTCAAATATAAACCATAAATTTCTTCTATCGTATCTTTAATTTCTTTAACTTTTGAAAATTCTCCTTTAGTTGCCAAAGACACACTCAACTTTGCAATTTCTCCAGAGAAATCAGACATTGCTAACAAATATATTTCATACGGAACTTTTATTTGTTTTGATGTCAATATTTTTTTTGAAGTCATATATTCGTAAAACAATTTCGCTTCAACATATTCTTCCAATCCTGATTTTAATATGTGCATAAGTTCTATTTTTGAATCTTTTATTATTTTCTCTGTTTTTGTTTTTTCTTTTTCAGCTTTATTCAATAAAACTTTTGCTTCTTCTGAATCTCCTCTTGATTGAGAATAAATTGATTTTTTAGATAGTTTTGTGATCTCTCTAGTAATAAGAATAATTTTCTCCCTAAATCTATCATCTTTTTCATATTGAGATATTAATTCTTTGAAATCTTTTTTAGTTTGGCTTAAATTCTTCATTTTGAATACGTTAGTCTTATTTTCTTTATAAATTTAATACATTTTATTTTTCGATACTTTTATAAATGAATTGTACCACTTTTTACAATATACATGGCTGCCACATTATTATCAGGATCTGTTGACTTTCTAGCTTCTTTAGGAGTATATGATGTAGTCTTGCCTTTTTTGCTTGTTTTTACACTATTATTCGCCTTTTTAGAAAAAACTAAAATACTTGGTTTAGAGGTTTTAAAGGATAAAAATGGCAAAGAACACACATTTACTCGTAAGAATTTGAATAGTATGGTTGCATTCACGGTTTCTTTCTTTGTAATTGCTTCAAGTCAATTAGTTAGAATAATAAGTGAAATAATGGCTAATGTGGTAATTTTAATAGTTTTAGGAGTTTCGTATTTGTTGGCAACAGGTGTATTTCATACAGGTCAAGAAGAATATAAAGTTTCTACATGGGAAAAAACCACTTTTTCAATAATTTCTTTGGTAGGAATTATATTTATAGTTTTGAATGCTCTTGGTTGGTTAGATATATTTTATAAATTTTTAAATAGAGCTTGGTATGATGCAAATATAGCGTCTGCACTTATGGTACTTGTATTTGTTGGGTTCATGGTTTGGATAACTTGGACTCCAGCTCCAAAAGTTGAGGAAAAAAAAGGTGACTAAAAATGTTATTTGAAAATATGATTTTATCATTACAAGAAATGGGTTTTATTGACGTAGTATTACCTTTCTTACTAATATTTACAATAGTTTTTGCCGTTATGGAAAAAACAAAATTGTTAGGTGAAGACAAAAAAGTTAAAAAATATTCTGCAATAATTGCTATGGTTTTAGCATTTTCAGTTGTTGTTCCTCACGTTACAGGTCATTATTTTTACGGGTTTGATGCAGTTGTTATAATTAATGATGCTTTACCTCAAATTGGTTTGTTAATAGTATCTCTTGTAATGATGCTTTTAACTGTTGGTTTATGGACTGGTAAAAGACCAAAAGGAAATAAAGGAATTGGTCCTTGGTTTATGGCGGCTTCATTATTACTAATTATCTTAATATTTATGGGCTCAATTGGTTGGTCAAATATGCCTTCCTGGTTATTTAAAATATTTAATAGCGATTTATTGGCACCTATAGTTGCGATACTTGTTATCGGTGTTGTTTTGAGTTTTATTGTTAGTGATGATTCTGACGATAAAGGCGATAAAGGAATTAAAGGAATTAGTAAGTTGTTCTCTGACTTTGGCGGAGGAGATGATTAAATAAAATGGCAACATTAATGGATGTAGGTTTGTTGGACTATTTTGGATCGATTTTCCTATTCTTAATGGTCTTCGCTGTCTCTTACGGACTTTTATCTATGTCCAAATTTTTTAAAGATGTTCCTGGAAAGAATGGCTTGTATGCGATTGTTTCATTAGCAGTTTCTTTCTTTATTGTAATGTTTAAACCAGCATCGGATATAATTAGAGTTATGGTTCCTTGGGCAACAGTTCTTTTAATTGTATCTTTTTTAATTTTATTTATTGTAAAAACATTCAATCAAGATGAATCTATGATAAATAAATTAATCTTCGACAAAGGTGTTTATTGGACAATAATTACAATATTTATAATAATTATAATTGCTTCATTTTCGTCTACTTTTGGTCAATCTTTACTTAGTAAACAAGTTGAAGGAGAAGATGGAACAACAATTGTATATGATGAAAATGCAAATGTAACAGCAACTTCAAAAGTCGATTTAGTTAGAGATTTTGAGCAAGGCACTACAGGAAGTTCTAATTTTGGAGATAATGTTTTGATGACTTTAGTTAATCCAAAAGTGCTGGGCTTGATTTTAATGATGCTCATTGGCTTATTTACTATAATGTTATTATCAGGAGCACAGGAGAGTTGGTGAATTAAATGAATCCAGAGAATAATCCTCCACAAGCTATGCCTCCTCCACCTCAAAATACAATGCCTATTTCTCACAATACTCTTCCTCCAGCACAAGAAACAAGCAATGAAGAATTAATTGAAGCCATAATTGATGAGAAATGGAATGAACTAGTAAAAGATATTTCTAAAATTATTGAATGGAAAAATAATGCACAAAATCAACTGGCTCAATTTGAACAAAAATTTCAAGATTTACAAGCACAATTCGATAGACTTCACAATGCAGTTGTTGGAAAAATTGGAGAATATGACAAACATATTTTAGATGTTGGTGCTGAAATTCAATCTATGGAAAAAGTTTTTTCAAAAATTTTACCTGTCTTTACTCAAAATGTTAGTGAGTTAACTCGAATCACAGATGATTTGAAAAGTAAGAAAAAATAATTTATTGATTAAATTTTCTTCTTAGAAAATCGTTTATTTCTTTTCTTGTAACAAAATCCATAGGTTCCCAATATTCAAGATATTTTTGTATAATTGTAAATTCTCTTCTATCTGTAAAATTTTGAACTTCATCAGTTAACAATTCAAGTTTTTCCATAGCACCTTTTAATTTAATTTTCAATTTAATTATATCTTCATTTAATAATCTGAATTCATTAAATTGATTTTTCTCCACTTGAATTAAATTTTGATCTGTTACTGAAGATTTTTTTCTAAGAATAGTATATCTTTCTTCAAGAATTTTTAACCTAGTTGAAATAGTGGTTATAGTTGTAGCGGGCAATATTTCCTGTTCTTCTTGTGGTTTAACCATTGTAAATGAATTTATCAATTAATTTTTCAGCACTTGCACGTCTTTTTTGATGCTCTGCTAAAAATTGATTTATTTTATCTATTAATATTTGTTTAATTTCTCCACTTAAAAGTTTTCCTGATTTATAATCATCATAAATTTTCTTTAATTTTTCATCATCATCTTCAAAATGAAATAACCATAAGTAAGGAACATCTATGTCAGGATTTCCTCCAAACTTTCTGTGTTCTTCAAGAGTTTCTTTTCCACCTGAAAAAGCATACTTGTTTATTTTTTTCTTAACAGTTTTTGGATCATCCGTTAATAATATTGCTTTGTTCACATCAGAACTACTCATTTTACCTTCAGGTCCTGTCATTGGAGACATTAATTTACAATGTAAAATTGCAGGTTTGTTGTGACCTAGTTTTTCTACAACATCTCTAGATATTCTAAAATGAGGATCTTGATCCACTCCTAAAGGAATTAAACAAGGCCTATTTTCATTTTTTAATATGTTTGGTAAAAAAGTAGGTACTGTTTGCATTGCAGTATAAAAAATACTGCCAATATTATTCGAATCAGTAAATCCAAAAGCAGATTTAATTGTTGAGAAAGTTATTTTTTTAGCTACTTTTATTGCTTCAGGATACATCAATCCTGCATGTTTTGTATCCACAATAAAATGTGTTTTTTCTGGATTAAATCCTAACGCAATAACATCTTTCATATTTTCTTTAGTCCAATCTTGAATTTCTTCATATGTTTTATTTTTGAAAAGAAATTTTTCATCGTCTGTAAATTGAAACCATAATTCAACATCGAAAGCATCTTGTAACCATTTTGTAAATATCCAAGGAATAGTATGTCCTAAATGAATTGGTCCAGAAGGTCCTACACCAGTGTATAAAAAGAATTTATTTCCTTTTTCATATTCATCTAAACACCATTTTAAATCACGATTTGCAAAGAAAATACCTCTTTTTAAAAAGTGGTGAAGGGGTTTTCCAGAAACCTTTTCGAGTCTTTCCAAATCATTTTTTGTAATTTTTTTAATGCCGAATTCATTGATTAATCTATCGTAATCTACCTTACCTTCTATTTCGTAGGGATTTACCTTCTGATTTTCCATATTATTCATTTTAATTATTAATTTATTTATAAACTATACGTTCTATTGGAAAGCTTTATATAAACCTTTCTTTACTATTAGTATAAGGGTGTGACGTTTGCTTAATAAGAAAGATAACTCTGAGACTAATATAGAAGTCATTAGAGAAGGTGATGAAATTATTCTAAGAGTAGATTATTCTACAAAACAAAGAACTCCTTCTATAGAAGATGATGAAATTTGCATGTCTGAAACCTGTACATTTCTTGTAGAGAACCCTTTAACAACAAAAATAATATTTTCTCAAAAACATGATTATGAATATGATTACACCCAAGTTTCAATTTTAAAAGAAATAGCTATGCTTTATTCCAAATTTGTAAGAAATAAAGACTTATTTGGTTATCCTGCTTTGGCAAATAGATTAACTGCAGCATCAATTTCTTCAAAATACAATCAATTGCATAATGTTTTATTTACACATCTAAAAAAAGATCCTTTAGCTTGTTTTGTTATGATTAAGAGAATTCTAAGAAGAGAAAAAATTCAAAGAGATAAAGAAGTTGATGAGGAATTAATTCAATCTCAAAATCATTATATTGAATTATTAGAATACATATTAGATTTACTTCAAAAAACCAAACTTCTTACTTTAGCAAAACCCTATTTAGAAGGATATGATACATCTCACAGAGATGTTTATAGAAAAATATTCTCACCTTTAATCAGACCTGATTTTGTTTTTACAAAATTAATGGCAGCTTATCCTAAAAATGGAATTGAAATTGCAAATTATTCTATAGGTGATACTGAAGTTGTTGTTTTTGATATTCCTGAATCCGTACAATATCTTTATCACATATTACCGCCTGAGTTTAAATTATCTGAAGAAAGTTATGATTTACTTGATACGGCTAGAAGAATTCTCAGCGAACACAAACCTGAAGCAAACGAATACACTGATCCTTCTCGTATGAGAGATGTTTTCAACTCTGTTGGTAGAGATTTATTGGAAGAACTTGCAAACTATAGAGACTTAAAATTAAGCGAAGATGAATTAAATGAATTAGCTAAAATATTGGTAAGATATACTGTTGGCTTTGGTTTAATTGAGGTTCTACTTCAAGATGAACAAATGCAAGATATTTCTGTAAACTCTCCTGTAGGAACTATTCCTATTTTCATAGTTCATGGGGATTTTGATGATTGTACAACCAACATATATCCAACTGTTGCAGACACAGAAAGTTGGGCTTCAAAACTAAGAATGATTTCAGGAAGACCTTTAGATGAGGCAAACCCAATACTTGATACAGAATTAGAATTGCCAGGAGCGTCTGTTAGAATTTCAACAATAACAAAACCTCTTAATCCTTTTGGAATAGGATTTTCATTTAGAAGACATAGAGATAAACCTTGGACATTACCGTTATTTTTAAAATATAAAATGATATCTCCTCTTTCTGCAGGATTATTATCTTTTTTAATTGATGGTACTCGTACAATGTTGATTTGCGGAACTAGAAGTTCTGGTAAAAGTTCATTTTTATCATCACTATTAATTGAAATAATGAGAAGACATAGAATAATAACTGTTGAAGATACCCTTGAATTACCAACAAATTCCATGAAGAATTTAGGCTTTAATATACAGCCCTTAAAAGTTGCCTCAGCACTTTCAACAACAGGAAATGAATTAAGTGCAGAAACAGGTATAAGAAGTACATTACGTTTAGGGGATTCTGCACTAATTGTTGGTGAAGTTAGAAGTGGTGAAGCAAAAGCATTATATGAAGCTATGAGGGTTGGAGCTGCAGCAAATGTAGTTGCTGGAACAATCCATGGAGATAGTCCTTACGGTATTTTTGATAGATTAGTTAACGACATTGGAATTCCTAAAACATCATTTAAAGCAACAGACATAATTATAATTGCAAATCCAATAAAATCTGCTGATGGACTACATAAAATAAGAAGAGTTTTACAAATAACAGAAGTAAGAAAAGATTGGGTTGATGATCCTAATAGTGAAGGAGGTTTCGTTGATTTAATGAGATATAATTCTAAAACAGATTTGTTAGAGCCGACACCTGAACTTCTAAATGGCGAAAGTGAAATAATGAAAGATATTGCTTCCAAAGTTAAAGAATGGGCAGGTAATTGGGATGCTGTTTGGGAAAACGTTCTATTACGTGCAAAAATAAAAGAAAGAGTTTTTACAATAAGTGAAGAAGAGAATATGCCTGATCTTCTTGAAGCAGAATTTGTTATTGCTGCAAACGATATGTTTCACAAAATAACTGAAAGAATAATAAAAGAAACTGGTTCAGAAAATTCTGATGAAATTTATTTTAGATGGAATGAATGGCTTGAAAAAGAAGTTAAAAAAATTAAATTAAATTATAAAAATGGATGAAAAATCTCTAGAGTATGAAGAAATTTCCAAGATGTTCAGAAAAAGAATGAGGTCTGAACTAGGCGAAGGACTCGATGAAGAAGAAAAATCCACAGAAACAAAAGTCTATGCAGATTTTAAACAACAATACTTACCTAAACATCTATCACTATATGAAAAATTTTGTGCTTATGCAGAAAAAATTCTTCCAGTAAAACCTCAAGAAAACAATGTCTTAAATATACAAGAAAACATAAATACATGTCATCTTAATGTAACTCCAACAGGTGTTAATTCTGCTGCACTTCTATTACCTTTACTTATTATTTTTCTCTCAATGTTATTTTTCTACATTATGCCTGTTTTATCTGGTGGTGAAGGAAATTTATTTTTCGTTATGTTTTTCTTGATTGTTGCAGCGATATTATATTTTCCACTTCAAGCACTTCCTAAAACATTTGCTAATCAATGGAGAATGAAGGCCTCGAATCAATTAGTTTTATCTGTTTTCTATGTTGTAACATATATGCGTCACACTT
Organism: uncultured Methanosarcinales archaeon; assembly: GCA_964430665.1. Classification (GTDB taxonomy): domain Archaea; phylum Nanobdellota; class Nanobdellia; order Woesearchaeales; family SKGA01; genus JAQUYS01. The sequence continues at coordinate 9,714 of CAYSFC010000002.1, forward strand.
CCAACTTAGAAAGAGCAATTAATTTTGCAGCGGAGCATTTGGGGCCTCCATTGTCTTTAGATTTTAGAAAAATAGTTTGGGATGTTGAAACTCAGAAACATCAATCAATAAAAGAATCTTTAGACATTTATTTAGATGGTTGGAGAAACCATAACATGGAATATGTTGAAAGTATGAGTTTAATTCAATCATCACTTTTAGAAGCATCTGAAGAAAGAAGAGTTGGTGCTTTAGACAAATCTCTTTCAGTAATATTAGATGAAACATATGAAAAAATGTTGCGTTACGCACATAATTTACAATCTCCATTAACTACTTTAAATATGTTGGGTGTTGTTTTACCAATATTAACTTTAGTTATACTTCCTTTGCTTGTGGCACTTATGGATGTTTTCGATTGGTACCATCTTTTTGCGATTTATAATATTGCCTTACCCGCATTAGTTTTCTATTTAGGTTTGAGCATATTATCTAATCGTCCAGGAGGTTCTGGTCAAATAGATGTTTTAGCAAAGAACCCTGAACTAAAAAAATTACAAAATATAAATATAAAAGTTAGCGACACACAAACAATTTCAATTTCACCTTTATATTTTAGCTTGATAATTGGTTTAATTATAGTTCTAATTGGATTTATACCTCTTATTTCTCATCAATTAAATCCTAATTTTGATTTTGCTTTAGTTGATGATGGAGATACAACATCATTTCGGATGATTGATCAATTCACAGATACATTAAGTATAAAAGCATCATTTCTAGAATACAAAGAAAAAGGTACGGATGTTGTAGGGCCTTTTGGAGTGATTGCTACTTTGTTGAGTTTAGCCATCCCTTTTGGTGTTGCATATTCAGTAAGTACATATAATAAACTCAGGACAAAAAATATTATCAAAATACGAGACGAAGCTAAGAAATTAGAATTAGAATTTTCATCTGCTCTTTTTCAATTTGGAAATCGTTTAGGTGATGGTATACCTGCAGAAATTGCTTTCGGAAGAGTTGGAAGTCAATTATCTAATACAATATCTGGGAAATTTTTTCTTAAAGTTCATTTAAATATTACTTCACAAGGTATGAGTGTTGAAAAAGCTATTTTCGATAAAAAAATTGGAGCTTTAAGAGATTATCCTTCTGAAATTATTGAATCTTCAATGAAAGTCTTAGTTGAATCAAGTAAAAAAGGCCCATTAATTGCTTCTAAAGCACTAATTAATGTTGCAGAATATATTAGAGAGATGCATAGAATTGATGAAAAATTAAATGATTTGATGGCAGAAACAGTTACAGATATGCACTCTCAAATGATTTTTTTAACTCCTGTAATTTCTGCAGTAGTTGTTGCAATTACATCTTTAATTACAAAAATAATGGGAACTTTAAATTCTAAAATGCAAGAACTTGGAGGAGGAGGTATTGGAGGAGATGCACCTGTTCCAGGAGTGGCAAGCATATTAACTATGTTTGGTATAGGTATTCCCACATATTATTTTACACTTGTTGTTGGATTATATGTTGTTGAATTGGCTTTCATATTATCTATAATCTCAAGCGGAATAGAATCTGGTTTAGATCCAACTTCACAAAGAAATGCAATTGGTAAATACATGTTTAAAGCAGGATCATTATTCACAATTTTGTCAGTTATACTAATAATAGTCTTTAATGTAGTTTCCGGATCAATATTATCTGCTTTAGCTTAATTAGAAAGATATTTAAAGGATGTTTTAGTTCTCAGACTTTATGGGTTGGTAGCTCAGACCGGCAGAGCGCTCCGCTGAAGACGGAGAAGTCGGGGGTTCAAATCCCCCCCGACCCACATTTCTTAAAATGAAGAAAATTGTTTTTGAAAAGGATTCTACTCTTTCTATTTGTTTAGATACTATAAAAATTGGTAAACAAGCTTTAGTTTTTTGTTCTTCTAAAAGAAATGCGGAATCTGTTGCAGAAAAATTAAGCAAAATTTTGAAAGGAGCACCTTCCTCCAAATTAGTTTCTCTAAGTTCTTCAGTTAAAAATGTTTTATCTTCTCCAACAAAACAATGTTTAAGATTATCTTCTATTGTGGAAAAAGGTGTTGCATTTCATCACGCAGGTTTAGCTTCTGGTCAAAGGGAATTAATTGAAGATGCCTTTCGTGAAGGTGTAATTAGTGTTATTTGTAGCACCCCGACTTTAGCTGCAGGACTTGATTTACCGGCATTTAGAGCAATAATAAAAGATATGAAAAGATTTGGTCCCCGAGGTATGATGCCGATTCCAGTATTAGAATATGAACAAATGAGTGGAAGGGCAGGAAGACCTGGACAAGAAGATTATGGAGAATCAATAATTGTTGGAACAGATAATTTAGATTATTATTTTGATAATTATATTAATGGTACTGTAGAAGAAATTTATTCTAAATTAGCAGTTGAACCTGTTTTGAGAATGTATGTACTTTCATTAATTGCTTCTTCTAAAATTAAAAACTTCGAAGAATTATATTCTTTTTTTGATTCAACATTTTATGCATTTCAATTTGGAGATGTTGAAGTTCTTCATTCCAAATTAGATATGACTGTTGAAAGATTAAAAAATTGGAAAATGTTGGAGGGAGATAGTGAATTAGGTTTTGTTTCTGGAGATGAGTTTGGTTCTAGCGGAGATTTAAAAGCAACATTACTTGGTTTAAGAGTTTCACAAATTTATTTAGATCCATTAACTGCACATGTTTTGTTAATTCAATTAAGAAAACTAAAAACTTTTTCACAATTAATACATTTACTTTGTTGTTCTCTTGAATTAAGACCTTTATTAAATGTCAAATCTTCTGAATTTGATAAATATTATTTAGAACAAATGGATGTTTTAATTAATGAAGATGAATTTGTTAAATTTTCTACAGATGATTATGTTCAAACTTTGAAAACCACGCGTTGTTTTTTAGATTGGTGTGATGAAAAATCTGAAGATTGGTTATTTGATACATATGGAATACGACCTGGCGAATTGAATGCTAAATTAAATATTTTAGATTGGTTGTTATATGCTTGTTCTGAGTTATTACGTTTGGATGGAAAGCATGATTTGTTAAAGATTGTTTCTAAGGCAAGAGTTCGATTAAAAGAAGGTGTGAAAGAAGAGTTGTTACCTTTATTACATTTCAAAGGTGTTGGTCGTGTAAGGGCTCGTAGATTGTTCGATAATGATATTAGATCAATAGTTGATATGACTTCTGTTTCTAATGAGAAGTTGATTGATTTAGTGGGTAAGTTAGCTGTTTCTTTGAAAAAGCAAGTTGGTATAGATATAGAAGAAGTCCGAGAAGAAAAAAAGAAAAATTCACAAATTTCTTTAGATGAATTTATATAATATTAGTTCATTCTTATTTATATGGTTAAATGTGTAAAAGTACCTTTAAAAGATGCTCAAAAAGTTAAAAAAGAATTAATTAGTTCTGGAAATTTAGATGAAAATTATTATCCTTTAAAAGAAAATAGTTTTATTTATTTTCCTTCTTCTACAGGAGATGTTGAAAAAGATTTGAATTCTCGTTCAATTAAAAAAATAATTCCTTTCAAAGAAGCTTTAGAAAAAGTTCTTTCTCCTTCTGAAATGGAAGAAGTAAAAACTGCTTTTGATACTTTAGGAACAATTGCAATTGTGGAAATTCCTGATGTTCTTGATAATAAAGCTAAGTTAATTGGAGAAACTTTACTTAAATGTAATCCTACAATAAAGACTGTTTTACGAAAAAGTTCAATTCATTCTGGAATTTTTAGAGTTCAAGAACGAAGTTATTTAGCAGGAGAAGATACTCAAGTTGCTTTGTATAAAGAAAATGGAGTAGATTTAGAAGTAAATGTTAATGAAGTTTATTTTTCTGTAAGATTGTCTACTGAAAGGACAAGAATTTCTAAATTGATTAAAGAGGGTGAAGAAATATTAGTGATGTTTTCTGGAGCTGCACCATATCCTTGTGTTTTTTCTAAAAATACTGATGCAAAATATATTGTAGGTGTTGAAATAAATCCTGTTGGACACGAATATGGTTTAAAGAATGTTAAAAGAAATAAATTAGAAAATGTTGAACTTCATTGTGGAGATGTTAGAGATGTTGTTCCTTCTTTGAATATGAAATTTGATAGAATAGTTATGCCTTTACCAAAAACCGCTGAAACTTTTTTAGATGTTGCTTTGAAAGTTGTTAAGAAAGGTGGTTTTATACACTTATATGGTTTTTATGATGAAGATAAATTTCCGGAAGCCAAAGCAGAAGTTTTAAAAATATGTTCTGATTTAGGTTACACGGTGGAACTTGTTGATTTTGTTCTTTGTGGTCAACATGCACCAAGAAGTTATAGAGTTTGTTTTGATTTAAAGGTGAACTGATGGCTAAAATACAAAAAGCTTTGAATAAAGCATACGAATTACACAAACCTTACAATAGAAAGGGTGGAGATATTCCTTATTTAGTTCACGTTCTAGATGTTGCAAAATATTTGTTATATGAAACAAAAGATCAAGATATAATTTGTGCAGGGTTGTTACACGATACTATAGAAGATACTCCTTATACTCGTTCAGAGTTGATGAAAGATTTTGGTAAGAAAATTTTTGATTTAGTTATTTTTTGTACTGAAAATGGAAATAATACATCGTTGACTAAAGAAGAAGCTATACGAACTTGGAAAAAAAGAAAAGAGGAATCTATTTCTAAGTTAGATAATTGTTCTTTTGATGAAGGACTTGTTTTTCTAGCAGATAAAACCGCAAATTTGCTTTCTATTTGTGAAGATATAGAGTTTGGTGTTGATATTTGGTCTCACTTCAATGCGCCTAAAGAAGAAGTTGAATGGTATTATAGAAGTATTCTTGAGAAATTAAGAAATAAGTTGGGTGAAACTAGGTTGTTTAAAGTTTTTGAAAGTTTGTTTGGTGTTTTTGAATAGTTTTATATATTTCTTGTATTTTAGTTGATTATGAAAAATACAATATTAATTTTAGTTTTATTCTTATTAACTGCTTCTTTTGTTCTTGCAGATGATTGTTTGGAAATTGATGGTGTTGCTGAAGGTTTAGATGAAGATATAAGTGAAGATGAACTTTGTGCATTATATCCAGAAGCAACTTGTTTTGAATTTATATTTGAAAATCATCACAGACTTTTTGGTTGTGATCAATCTGAAGTTATTTTAGGACCTGAAGAATCAATTCACGATTCAAATTTACAATGTAGGACTAAACATACAATTAATTGTACAGAAGTTGAATTTCCTTGTGAATGTAATCAAACATATATTTTCAATGAAGAATATGTTGTAGAAGTTCCTCCAGAAAAACCTTGTTTTAAAGAAATTTGTCAAGAAATTGAAATACATTATGGTGGAGATGATTGTGAAGAAATCATAGATGTTGTAGTTGTTTATGAAACTGAGAATGAAGCTATAAATTCGTGTGGTGCTGAATTACATGTATTTTGTGATTGTCCTTCTTCATGTAATGTTTCTCCTCCTGTTAATTTAGAATGTGGAGAATGTATTTGTCCTCCAAATGAAGGTTTTTGTACTTCAACAGGACTAAGAGATACTTTGAATGGAACTTCTGTTTATTGTTTTGAAAGATTATGGTTGCAACAAAAAGCAAATGAAGATAAATGTCATAATAATTTTGAATGTTTGAGTAATTTTTGTTCTAATGATTTTTGTTATGATATTTCTGGTCAAGTAGAAGAGAATACAGGTTTGTTAAAGAGAATTTGGAATTGGTTATTTGGATGGATTTAAAATGCTAAATCAACCTTTTATTAAAACAGGGGAAAGTGAAATTGATCAATTAGTAGTTGAAGAACTATTTTCCTCAAAAGAATTTCAAAAATGGTTATTAACTAAATTAAATTTAAATGATGTGGAATTTAAAGGTGCTTGGAAATCATTTTTAGCCAAATATGGGGAATGTGATGTTGCTGCCTTATTTCAAAAAAACGATGAAAAAATATTAATTTTAATTGAAGATAAAATTTATGCTCCAGAACAACACGAACAAGCAAAGAGATATCATAAATCAGGACAATTTCTAATAGATTCTAAAGAAATAACAAAATATGTAACTTGTCTTTTATCTCCTAAAATTTATTTCAAAGAAGATGCACCTATGAAAGATTATGAATTTAGAATATCTTATGAAGATTTTTTAGCTTGGTTTGAAGGTCAAGATTCTTCGAAAAGAAATTATTTTAAAAAATTAGTAATTAAAAATGGAATTGAAAGAGCTAGAACTGGTTATGTAAGATTAAGTGATGAGTTAACAGATAATTTTTACAAGTATTATGAAACTCTTTGTAGAGATAATTTTCCTGAACTAGAATATAAAAAACCTAAGGCTGTAGCAAGTGGAAATTCCTGGATTAGATTTAATCCTAAAATCTTTCCTTCAAATGTTACTATAATTCATAAAGGAAGACATGGATATGTGGATTTACAAATTTCTGAAGGTAATTTTGATAATGTTAAAAATTTGTTATCAGAAAATATGAGTTTACATTCAACTGGAAAATCTATTTCAATAAGAATTATAGTTCCAGAGATTTTAGATATAAATAAAATTGAAAATCCAGAAAATTATCAAGACCGAATAATTCTTGTGTTGACAGCTGTCAAAGAACTATATGAATGGTTTATTGAACACAAAGGTGCATTATGAACATAACTGTAACTGGTCCAAGATCTGTAGGTAAAACAACTCTTTGTAAAATTATTAACGAGAAAATTAATTTTAAATATATTGAATCAGATGATCTTCTAGATAAACATTTACAACACTTAGGAGGTCTTTCTAAAGCTATAGAAAAAGATAACAATAACATTATATTGAAGTTAGGTTGTAAATTATATTCTGAGTTATTAGACGGAGACAAAATTTTATTAGACTTGCCCGGAGGAGCTATTAATAAAAAAATCAACAATCAAACTGAATTTAAACAAAAAAATAGAGAAATAATTTCTTCAAAATCTTTTGTTGTTGGTTTACTTCCTTTTGAAGATGATGATAAGTCGATTGAGTTTCTTTTTTCTCGTGAGCGAAATAGGAAGCATTTTCTCTATATGGATCCTTCAGAATTGTATGAGAAAGTTAAGAAAGATTATTTGGCTTTGAAATATGCTATTATTGAAACTTCTTCTGTTTTAATTTGGACTCGAGGAAGAGAAAGTCATGAGTTAGTTGATGAGATTATTGAGAAATTAGATTTTTGATTTACTTACAATCTAAACATAACTTAGCTAAAAGAGCTTCCAATTGAATAAATTCGTCTGCACCTTCAACAAGATGAAACTCAGCTTCACCACAACCCTTAACAAATTCTAATTTAGATTCATCATTAATTTCAACATTCCAAATCTCTTTTTGTAACTGAATTATCATATCAACACCACTCAAACCATATTCAAGCATTGTATTTAAAAGAAGTTTACGAGCAGAAAGAAAATCGCTTTTAGCACAAATTTCCAAAATCTCTTTAACCTCTTTAGGTTTAGCTAATGAAGCAACTGTAAATATAACTTCCTCAGAAATCTTTTTATCTAAAGAAGCAGCTGATTGTAAAATATTTTCAACACGTCTACAATCTCCACCACACGCAGAGAACAAAGCATCTTTAGCAGAAGAACTAATCTCTAACTTCTCATCCTTAGCAATCTTTTCAATTATAGAAAATATTTCTTCCTTAGATAATGGTTTAAATTTAAATACCAAACAACGTGATTGAATTGGATCTATAATTTTAGAAGAATAATTACAAGATAATATGAATCTACAAGTTTTAGTATAATTTTCCATAGTTCTACGAAGAGCTTGTTGAGCTTCTTTAGTCAAAGCATCACATTCATCCAAATATATTATTTTAAAAGGAACATCTCCAAGAGCTTTAGTTCGAGCAAAATCTTTAACTTTATTACGAACAACGTCTATACCTCTTTCATCAGAAGCATTTAATTCAAGAAAATTGTGATGCCATTGATCACCAAACAACTGTCTAGCAACAACAAGAGAAAGTGTTGTTTTACCTATTCCTGCTGGACCTGCAAAAAGTAAATGAGGCATGTTTTTCATTTCAACAAAAGCTTTAACTTTGTCAATAATATGAGTTTGACCCTTTATTGATGAAAAGTCTTTAGGCCTATATTTTTCAGTCCATATTGAGCTCTCGTCCATGTATTTAACAAATAAGTATATCTTTATAAGTGTTATTGAAATAAGAAATAGTTAAAAAATAAAAATTAAATAATGTCTTCTTCAGCAACTACCAAGAAGTCTCCCATAGCAATTACTGCTGAGAATGGAATTAAAGATTCTCCTTCTTTTGTTTTTTCCAATTCTAATTTCTTAGTATAAACTGTAGGTTCTTTAAGAACAATATGAATTAATTCACCAGAAGAAGCTTCAAAAATAACATCTCCTACTTCTCCGAATCGCTTACCTGTTTTTGAGACTACAGTTTTATTTATAAGTTGTTTTGAGAACTTTTTTTCATCATCTGCCATTATAATACCCTCATAAGTGTAATGTTTGAACGCGAGAGCGTTCGACATACTGATGTTTGTACATCAAGTATATCATTCTATAAATTGTCCTTATTTTTAAATGTTTCTATTGGATTTTGACTTTGAGGCTCTGAATATTGGTCTTCATCTTCTTCAACTTCATTGCCATCTTCATCTTCCCAAACTTCTGTTAACTCAAAATCATAGTTATCATTTACCCAAGAAACAAAGTCATCAGCATTATCGAATTCAACCTTCGTATCATCTTCCTCACCATATCTTTCACAATTCTCCTGAGAATGATCTCTGCAAATTTCAGGTCTATCTCCATGAATCATACAAGCACCATTCGGAGCTAATTTTTTACATCTTGTAGAAAATTGGATATACCATTGATCTTCTTCCTCTTCTTCATCACCATCATCTTCTTCCTCTTCCAATGAATCTGTGTTTAGACTTTCAGTTTCTGTAACTTCTTCTTCATCTTCTTCATCAGAACTTCCAATTATAAAAATTTTTACATTCTCATGCAATAAATACCAACGAATATTTTCGAAGTCTTCTTGAGTTTCAGGAGTGTCAATTTCTAACGCAATATATTCACAACACTTTGTACAACCATTACAAAGATCGAAGCTATTTTTTTCAACAGGATTAATATTTTCCATAATTTGAAAGTAAGAATTTGTCTATTTATAAATGTAGAGGATATCCAATAATAAAAATACCTATTTTAGTTTTAACTATTAAAACTTTATCATCAATGTCTAAATCTTTAGGTATTGAATTAATAACTTCAACAGGTTGATAATTTTCATCTAGAACTTGCAAAGGATCTAAAGAAACAACTTGAGTTGTAACTTCTTCCAACTTCTTTGCCGTTTTCATGTATTTAGCTTCAAATGCAACACTTTTTCCATTTAATAAATCATATCCTTGAACTAATTTTCCTAATTTTTTAACCAACATAAAATGCTCAACAACCTTCGTTCTTTTAGAACCAGAATAATTAAATTTAACAACATCACCAATATTAAAATTTAAAAAAGTTACAACTGCATTAACTCTATAAATATCTTTAGAAGTTAAATGGTTTCTCGAAAATAATTGCGCGTTTATTGAAACATCTGCTCCAAATTTACTTCCAAGATTGTTAGCTAATATTTTTAAATAATTTTTATTTGTTAAATATAAATCAACACCGTTTGTTAAAGGAACTTCTTTCATAACAAAAATTCCTTTACGAGCAACTTTCTTTAATTCAGATTGTATGAATTCAAAAATAGTTTCATTAGTATTTCTAAGTTGAAGTATTCCTTCAAAATATTGTGCTTTTTCTTTTTCACCCATGTCGCATTGACGATAAGATAATTTTACAGGTAAATCTACTTCAACATCATCAATATTTGCATGACATAAAACATCTATTTTGAACTTTCTTTGATATTTAAATTCGAAAGGATCAACAATTATAGGTATTTTTTTCTTTAAAGATTCTTGAACTCGAGAAATAATTAATTCTTCTAAATCATTAAAATTTTTCCAACTATTTTTATGCCAAGTTCTATTATATTCTGAAACTTGTATTGATGGAACCTCATATTTTAATTTTTTAGGAGTGCATTCACTACAAAAAGTTCCTTCTTCAATAGTTTTACCACAATTTGGACAAAATCTTCGCATATTGAACCAAAAACCCTTCTTATTTATAAATATTAATATAGAAATATTTATTAAGCCCCATATTCCCTTTTTATCAATGAAACTTTCTAAGAAACAAATCAAAGAATATTGGAAAAAGTTCTGGCATTTTATTTGGTACGAAGATTCAATTCTTAGTTGGTTGGCAAACATTGCTTTAGCCTTTTTAATCATATTTTACATAGTTTATCCTTTATTAGGTTTAACTATGGGTACAAATCTTCCAATTGTTGCGGTTGTTTCAAGTAGTATGGAACATAATATGAATTTTAACGATTGGTGGGATCAAGGAAATAATCCTATAAATCCTAATGAATTCTACAATGCTTATAACATTACTAAAGATGAATTTGAAGAATTTTCGTTCAAAAATGGTTTTAATAAAGGAGATATTATATTTTTGGTTGGAACTGATACAAACAATATACGAATAGGAGATGTTATTGTTTTTAGCTCTTTAACTAAATCTTATCCTATAATTCATAGAGTAATTTCGATTCGTAACGAAACAGAATTAACATACACCACAAAAGGAGATAATAATCCTGCACCTTTAGTAGTTCCTGGAAGAATAGATGAAACAAATGTCAAAGCTTCAGATTTTATTGGACGAGCAGTTTTAAAAATACCTTATATAGGTTATGTAAAACTTTGGGCTGTTGATTTAGTTAATTTTGTTAAAAACATCTTTTCATAATCATGACATTGGTTTATTTGAATGTAAAAATAGAAGATTTAGATTATCTTAAATCTCATGGATACATTCCTATCGAAACAACAAATAAATATGAATTACTTAGACTAAAAAGTCCTGATGCTGTTTTAATTTTATATTCTTCTGGAAAATTGGTTGTTCAAACTTCAAAAGATAATGAATTTACAATAGATAGAATTCTTTCTAAATTTGTAAAACTTCAACGGGAATCTTTTCCTCACAAAAATCAATTTGCTTTAAAACAAAATGTGATTGGTTCAGATGAATCTTTAAAAGGTGATACTTTTGGTGGTTTAGTTGTGTGTGCTTTTTATTGTAAAGAAGAAGATGTTTCTTTACTCGCTGATTTAGGTGTGAAAGATAGTAAAAAATTATTCGATGATCAAATAATAACTATTGCAACAGCTTTAAAATATAATTTCAAAGAAAATTTTGCAATAAAAGAACTTCTTCCAGAAGAATACAATGATTTACTTTCAATAGATACACAAACTGTTGTTTTAAACAACATGCATAATTTGGTGGGAAGTATGTTAAAAATGAAATTTGGTCCAATCACTCATGTAGTTGATCAATATCCTGGATGCAAAGCAGGAAACATTCAAGATGAAAAAGCAGAATCAAAATACCTTGCAGTTGCAGCTGCCTCAATATTAGCAAGAGCAAAAGCAGTAGAACAAATAAATTATTTGTCTAAAAAATCTAAAATTTCCTTACCTTTGGGTTCAACTCATGTAAAAGAAGCATTAGAAGAATTAAAGGAAAAAGGTTTAAATCCGAAAGAATTTTGCAAATTAGACTTTAAAAACGTTCAAAATATTTTCCAATTTTAAAATACGTTCTTTAATTCATAGAATTTGGACGAAAGTTTTATAAATACTCCAGAACCCTTTTTATAAGGTGTGAGGTCTCAAGATTGACAAGAATTCTCAAAATGGAGATGAAGGGTTTCAAATCCTTTGCAAATAGAACAGAAGTCCTTTTTGGAGATAATTTTAATTGTATTCTAGGACCAAATGGCTCAGGAAAATCCAATGTTTTAGATGCATTGTGCTTTGTTTTAGGTAAAGCAGGCGCAAAGGGTTTAAGAGTAGAAAAATCTTCTAATTTAATTTATAATGGTGGTAAATCCAAGAAACCTGCAAAAGAAGGAGAAGTTTCAATTTGGTTTGATAATTCAAATAAAGAGTTTGAAGCATTTGACGACAAAGAAATCAAACTAACAAGATTAATTAAAGGAACAGGTCAAGGAGTTTACAAAATAAATGATGTTACTAAAACAAGAACACAAATTATTGATCTTTTATCTATGGCAAACATAGATCCTGATGGTTATAATATAATTTTGCAAGGAGATATTGTTCGCTTAATTGAAATGAGTACAACTGATAGAAGAAAAATTGTTGAAGAAATAGCAGGAATAAATATTTACGAAGACAAAAAAAATAAAGCTTTAAGAGAACTAAATCGTGTTGAAGAAAAATTAAATCAAGCAGATATAGTTCTTGTTGAAAGAGAAGCATATTTATCAGAACTAAAAAAAGACAGAAATCAAGCATTAAAATTCAAACGTCTAGAAGATAATAAAAAACGTAATAAAAAAACATTACTAACAAAACAACTTGAAAAAGATAAAACTCAATTAAAATCAATAGAAGAAAATATGAGTAATGTTAAATCTAAAATTTCCAAATCTAATGAAGAAATTGATTCTTTAAGAAAAAGTATTTCTGAAAAAGAATTTAAAATTAAAGAATTAAATCAAGAAGTTGAAAATAAAGGTGAAAAAGAACAAGTTAAAGTCCACAAGGAAGTCGAGAATCTTAAAGTTTCTGTAAATGTTGCAAAACAAAGATTACAAACAATTTCCACTGAACTTGAAAAACTAAAAGGACGTCAAAATGATTTAAAAAGTTCTTTTGAAGAATTAAAATCTAAAATAGATTCTCTTGAAAAAGAAAAAGTTGATTTAACTAAACGTATAGAAATCAGAAAAAATGATTTAGATAATGTTCAAAATAGAATATCTGAATTTAAAAAGAAAAATAATTTAGATGCCTCTAGTAAAGTAGATGAAAGAATAAATTTAATTGATCAAGAAACAGATAAAATTGCTGAAGAGATTGGTTCTCTGAGAGAAAACCAACAAAATCTTTTCAGAGATAAAGATAGATTAGACATGTCTTTAGAATCAATAGATGATAAACTAGCTAAAGTGGCTCAAATAAAAGAAGAAAACAAACAAGACCTTGCAAAATTAAAACAACACAAGGTTGAATTTAAAAGTGCAACTTCTGATTTAAGTAAAGCTTTAAGTCAATCATCAGAATTTGCTTTACAATTATCCAATGCAAGAAATAAAATAATTTCTAAAGAAGAAGAAAGAGCAAAACTCAATGCAAGAAAAGCTGCAATGTTAGAACAAATTGCAGGAAGTAGTGCAATTCAATCAGTTTTAGAATTAGCAAAAAAAGATTCTAAAATATATGGAACAATAGCTGAATTGGGAGGAGCTAAAGAAGATTATGCTTTAGCTCTAGAAATAGCTGCAGGAAATAGAATTAGAAGTATTGTTGTGGAAGATGATGCAACCGCTGCTAAATGTATAAGATTTGTAAAAGATAAACAATTAGGAGTTATATCTGTTCTTCCACTAAATAAATTAAGAACTGTTGAAATAGATAAAAATCTTCGAAACATGAAAACTCCTGGAGTACATGGATTAGCTTTAGACTTATTGGATTATGATCCTAAATTCGATAAAGCATTCAAACATGTGTTTGGAAACACTTTAGTTGTTGATTCATTAGATGTTGCAAGAAAAATCGGTATTGGAAAAGCACGTATGGCTACATTATCTGGAGATATAACTGAACTTTCTGGAGCAATGCAAGGTGGTTATAGGGCTAAGAAAAAAGCAGGTGGAGCATTCTCACAATCTCAAATCGATAAACAAATTAAAACTCTCGATAAAGAAATTTCAGATGCGAGTTCAGTGGTCTCTTTAGTTGAACAAAAAGCAAGAGACAATGAAGAACTTATACAAAGATTAAGAAATTTAAAAGCAGAGTTGGAAGGAGATATTATTAAGATGGAAAAATTATTACATCTTGATAGCGATGAATCCGACATTTCAAACGATACTAAGAAAAAAATACAATCTGACTTAAAAGAAATAGATAAAAAAATTGATGATGTTACAGATAAAATTGGAGATAAAAATAAATATTTGGCTAAATTAAAAATTGAAAAACAATCTTTAAGAGATCAAATAATGGAATTAAGAAATCCTGCTAAGTTAGCAGAATTACAATCTTTCGAAGAAAAGAAATCCGAACTTCAAACTGAAATTATTAAATTAGAAGGAGATAAAAAACACGCTATCGCACAAATGGAAAGCGTTATTGGTCCTGAAAATAGAAAAACTTTGGAAATTATGAAACAACATGATAAAGAAGTTGAAGAATTCTTAAAAGAACAAAACCAATTAAGAAAACAAATTACATCTGAAGAAAAGGAACTACAACAAAAAGAAAAACAAGAATCTGCATTTTATAAACAATTTAAAGATTTGTTTGATAAACGAGACAAATTAAAATCAGAAGTTTCAAAAGCCGAAAATAAAATAATAAATCACAATGCAGATATTCGTGTTAACGAACAAAAAATTAATGCATATTCAATAGACTTAGCAAGACTTCGTGCTGAAGTTGCAGGTTTAGAAGAAGAATTAAAACATTACCCTGATATTGAAATTTATACGAATAAATCTGAAGAATCTATGAAAAGAGAACTTTCTCAATTTGAAAAGATGGCTGAAGAAATCGGAGCAGTTAACATGCGAGCTCTAGAAATTTATGATAAAGTTGAAGAAGAATACCATAAACTTATTGATAAAAAAGATACTTTAAGTAAAGAACGAACAGAAGTTTTAGCTATGATAAATCAAATAGATGGAAAGAAAAAAGAATTATTTCTAAAAACATTTTATTCTCTTGATGAAAATTTTAAAAAATTCTTTGAAAAATTAATTGTCAAAGGAGATGCTTCTTTAGTTATTGAAAATGAAGAAGATCCATTCGAAGCAGGACTAGAAATTAAAGTAAGATTAACTGGTAAAAGATTCCTTGATATAAGAAGTCTTTCAGGTGGAGAAAAAACTTTAGCTGCACTTGCATTTTTGTTCGCTGTTCAAGAATATGAGCCTGCCTCATTTTATGTTTTAGATGAAGTTGATGCTGCTTTAGATAAGAAAAACGCAGAAAAACTAGCAAAACTAATTAGAAGTTATTGTGATAGAGCACAATATGTTGTTATTTCTCACAATGATGGCGTTATTGCAGAAGCAGATAAATTATATGGTATTTCTATGAATGAACATGGTATGAGTAAAGTTACAACATTAAAACTTTAATTTTTTTAGAAAAAATTTCCTAAAGAAGTTTGTCTTGCTTTCTTCATTTCTTTCTGAATATTTTCTAAAGCATTTGTAATTCTTTCCCTATTAAATTCATGATTTTCCACAAGAATTTCAAGAATTTTTTCTTCATCTATATTATTCCATTCTAATTTATAATCATCACTCACAGGCATTTCTTTTATAGTTTTAAAAACTTCTTTCCAAGAAACTCCACAAATCTCATCAAAATTTATTTCCAAAAATAACTTTTCCAAATCATGATTTTCTTGAACTAATTTTAAACCTTTTTTAGGACCAAGACCTTTAACACCACCAACATTAAAATCAGTACCTATTATCATAGCCAATGCAATTAATCTATCTCTATCTAAATTTAATTCTTTTAAAACTTTATTTAATTCTAAAATTTCTGGAAGAATTGTTTTATATGTTAAAGCATTAATTTTTTTACGTTTTTGAGTTAAACTAAGATTTCTAACAACTCTAGGGGCTCCATAAATTAAGCAATCATAATCTTGAGAAGACACATAATGACAATCTCCTTTAGAAACCATGTATGATGCTTGCGCTTCACCTTCAGAAGGACTTCTGATCACAGGCAGCCCGAAAGCCTGAATTAATTTTATTGATTCATCTATCATATCTTTACTAACTCTTGTAGTTCTAGAAGCAAATCTTTTCATTTCTAAAACATCCCCTCTTTCTTTTGCTTCTTCAAAAGATTGAATTGCTTCTGTTTTCAATTTGTCTCTTCTTTCTCTTTCTATTTTCTTTAAAAGAGGCATGTCCCCATCGAATACAAAAACTAATTTTAAACCTGCTATCATTAGTTTAGAAATTCTTGAAAATAATCCAGTTAAATGACTAGTTACATTTCCTTTAGAATCTTTTAAAGGAGTTCCATCTTGCTGTCTAATTGTTGTAGCGAATTGATAGAGCATATTCATAGCATCTACAGCAATGATTTTGTCTTTAAATTTATTAATATCAGTTTCTTCTGCTTTTATTAAACCACTTAATGCTACTCCCATAATATTAATATTTGGAGATAATATAAAAAGGTTATCTTTCTACTTTATCAATCCAGTTAAGAAATATCTCTTTTATTTTTTTTAAAATTTCTGGATCTCTAAATGTGTGTGGCGCTTCTTCAATGATATGAATTTCTAAAATTTTCAATAAGAGCACTATTTTTATTTCCACCCAAACCATG
>CAYSFC010000002.1:26384-30275 GCA_964430665.1 uncultured Methanosarcinales archaeon
ATGAATTTCTAAAATTTTCAATAAGAGCACTATTTTTATTTCCACCCAAACCATGCATTACAAAAGATAAACCTTTTTGATTCGGATTTTCTTCAATAAGAACTATAATTTTTTGATTTTTTCTATTTTTAATCTCTAATTTCATGATTTTAGTCCGTTTAATATATTATATAAATTTAACCAAACCTTTTTAAAGAACTCCTTAATATTCTCTTCTATGGCAAAAAAACAAGAAAAATCTGCCGGAGCTTTGGAAGTTGTAGATAATGCATCTACAAAGAAAACCAAAAAATCTGTTGTAAAAGCATTCGTTACCAAAGATCGTGTTTTGACCGAAGTTAGCGATGCTGCACAAGATTTATATCATAGCGCAGGATATGGAATTATTCTTGATGATGGAAGAGTTCAACTTTCTCTCTCTGAGTCTTTGTACTTATTTGAGAAAAATAAAATTGTTCTAATTGATTCAAGAAACAAGTTAATTGACAAAGAAAAGTTTATTAAAAAAGCTTCTAGACTAGAATCTAAGTTCTGGGTAAGATATATAGTTTTCAAAGATATGCGAAACAGAGGATATATTATAAAAACTGCCTTAAAATTTGGAGCAGATTTTAGAGTTTATGATCGTGGCGTAAAACCTGGAGAAGATCACGCTCGTTGGATAGTTTATCCTGTACAGGAAGGTGAAAAATTTACTTGGTTTGATTTTGCAGCAAAAAATAGAGTTGCTCATTCAACAAAAAAACGTCTTATGATGGGTGTTGTTGATGATGAGAATGACGTAACTTATTGGGAAGCTAAATGGATTAGACCTTAATTTTATTTTTTTCTTTTTAAATGATTTCCAACTCAAATTAGTAAATTTTTTTCATTTAAAAATAATATTACATATTCAGAGATTCTTATCATAATATATATAAACAGATGTGAGATACTTAGATGTATGTTTGCTGTACAAAGAGAAGATGTTTTGAATCTAATGAAAAGAATGGGGCCTATAGTCCCCGTAGAGCTAAGAAAGAAGCTTAAAGCGGACACTTTTTTAATAGGTGCAGTCTTATCAGAATTAGCATCAAGAGGACTTGTAAAGTTAACTAATTTAAAAAAAGGAAGTTCTCCCTTTTACTATCTTCCAGGTCAAGAAAACTTAATAGAAACTTTAATTCCTTTTCTAAATGAAAAAGATCAAAGAACTGCTAATTGGCTCAAAGAAGTTAAAGTTATTCCTGATAAAAATTTAGATTTACTTAAAAGGGTTTCATTAAGAAAAATAACTGACTTTGCCAAACCTTTAAAAGCGATTGATTCAAATGGTATGGAAGTTTTGTTTTGGAGATATTATTCATATCCTGAAGAAGATGCTATTGATTTCTTAAAGAATGGTCCTAAAAAAGAAGAAAATTCAGAACAACCACTTGTTCAAGAAGAAAATTCAGAAGAACCACAAATTGAACATATAGTTCATAGAAAAGAATCTCAACCAGAACCAATACAAACAAAATTGGTTCAAGAAGAAAAATTTGTTGAAAATGTTTTAGATCAAAAACCAATTAATCAAAAAATAAAAGAATCAATTTCTAAAGATTTACAAAAACCACATTCAGAAATTCCAGAACCTTCATTTTCACAAACTGCTTTTTACAAGAAAGTTATTGATTTTTTCAAAGAAAAAGAAATTTCTGTTATCAGACAAGATGAAATTTCTAAAAAAGAATATGAATTCTTAATCAAAGTTCCATCAAACATAGGAAAAATAGTTATGTTGGCTAGAGCTAAAGATAAAAAGAAATTAAATGAATCAGATGTTGCTCCTGCACTACTAGCTTCTAAAATGATAGATGTTTCTTGTTTATTTCTAATAACTGGAGAATTTACAAAGAAATCTTTAAAAGAAATAGATAAATTATACACTGGATTAATTGTATCTCATTTAAATTAAATAAATAATAACAATTATATATAATCTCATTTTCTTATGAACCATGGAATTAACTTTTTTAGGAACATCTGCTATGGTTCCAACCAAAGAAAGAAATACTCAAAGCATACACCTAGATGTAAATGGAGAAGGAATTCTTTTTGATTGTGGAGAAGGAACCCAAAGACAGATTCAACACACAAAAATAAGTATACACAAAATAAAAAAAATTCTTATAAGTCACTGGCATGGAGATCATGTTGGGGGTCTTGTTGGTCTTTTTCAAACAATAAGTGCTTTTTCCGATGATGAAAAAACAATTAAAATATTTGGACCAAAAGGAACTAAAAAATACATGGAACACTTACTAAAAAGCGCTTTTTTTGACAACATAATAAATATGGAAATAGAAGAATTAAATTGCAATAAAGTAAAAACATTCTATGAGAATGAAGATTATCAATTACAAGCAATAAATTTAAATCATTCTACACCGACACTAGGTTTTAGATTTGTCAAAAAATCAAAATTTAAATTAAAAAAATCTGTTTTAGATAAATTAGGAATTCCTGAAGGTCCTTTGTTAAAAAATTTACAAAAAGGAAAAAACATTATTTTTAAAGGCAAAAAAATTCTTGTTGAAGAAGTAACTTCTAAAACTGAAGAAAAAAGTATTGCTTTTGTTTTTGATACAAAAATGTGTGATGCTGCTTTTGAGATTTCAAAAGATGCAAATTATTTAATTTCTGAAGCAGTGTATGCTAAAGGTATGGAAGAAAAAGCACAAAAATACAAACATATGACGAGTGAACAAGCCGCTCAAATTGCATCTATGAGTGGGGTTGATAAATTAATATTAACTCATTTTTCTCAAAGATATAAAACTCTTGAAGATATAGAAACCGATGCAAAAGACATATTCCCCGAAACTACTTGTGCATATGACTTTATGAAAGTAAAATTAAATTTCTAATTTTCATACAAACCTAATATTTTATCCGGGTCCCTCGGAGAATCTAAAATTAAGTCAAAATATTTTTTTTGTATTTTTGTTTTATTATGTGCTTTAAGAAAATTGCTTACAGGTTTTTTAATAATTTCTCCAACTAAACCTATAGTTCCTCCCACAATTGCTCCCAATCCTGGAGAATCAAATGCATAGCCCACTATTCCACCAAATGTTGCTCCACCTAATCCCGCATATAATTTACCGTCAAAGTCACATAAACTTATACTTTCATAAATTCTTAAAAAAGAGTCATAAGATTCTTTTAATAATCTAACATATGTTTTAACTTCAACTTCTTGCTCTTTTCTAAAGTAAGATTGTTTTAGAATATCTTCAACTTCAAAATCACCATACCAGTAAATATTATTCCTAATACTATTATGAATCAGATTAGTTATTTCCTTATTACCCATACGATTTCTAGCCACAATATCAAAAATCTTTATTTATTTATAAAATTAATGTGAAGCTAATCTTATATCGTTTGCTTTTACAGTTTTTCTTCCTGCGTGATGAGCTAATTTTATAGATTCTTCACTTATTTCTAAAGCAATATCTTCAAGAACATTTCTTAGTGCTACTTTTGCATCTTCTGACACTCTTTGAGCTCCAGCGCTTTTTAGTATTTTTTCCATTGCAGCAAGTGCTATTATTTGTTTCATTTTTTGCCTCCAAAAATCTTGATGTAAAACTCTGTTTGCGATTATATCTTTAATTTAACCTCTCTTAGATTAAAAGAGAGTAATTTGCTCTTTATTTTGTTTAAAACTATATAAATCTTTGGATAAATAAGTTTATATATTTTGTTTTTATAACAAAAATATGAATATTGAAACTGAAGTCAGATCTTTTATCTCGAAGGCAAAATATGATGAACTTTTAATTTTTTTCAAAGAAAATTCTCGATTAATTAAAGAAGATTATCAAGAAACATTTTACTTTGATTCTGAAGAAGATTTAAGAA
>CAYSFC010000002.1:30375-70055 GCA_964430665.1 uncultured Methanosarcinales archaeon
ATTAAAGAAGATTATCAAGAAACATTTTACTTTGATTCTGAAGAAGATTTAAGAATACAAAAAAACAATTTTGGTTCAAAAATTTGGATGAAAAAAGGAAAAATTCATGATGATCACAGAGAAGAAATTGAGATTAAATTTCCTGTAGAAGATTTTTTTAAACTAGAAAACTTATTTTTATCTCTAGGTTACAATGTTCAAATCAAATGGTTTAGAAAAAGATTCCAATTTGATTGGAACGGCATTAAAGTTTGTTTGGATTACACCAAAGGTTATGGTTACATCATAGAATTAGAACAAATGACTTCGGAAGAAAATAAAGGCGATGTACATCGAAAATTAGTTTCTAAATTAAAAGAATTGAATGTTCAAATTTCTTCTAAAGAAGAATTTAATCAAAAATATCAACATTACAAAGAAAATTGGAAAAAATTAGTTTAATTATTAATTTTATTGCCTAACTAAACCTTGTTTACTATAGGTTTTCCACTGGACATCTCTATAATTTATATATAATTAAATTATAATCTTATCATGTCTTTTAAAAGAAAAGGAATAAATGCTGAAAGAGATTTAATTCATAAACTTTGGGAATTAGGGTGGGCTGCAATAAGATCTGCAGGTTCAGGTTCTTCTCACTATCCTTCTCCAGACATAATTGCAGGTAAATTAGGAAGACGTTTAGCAATAGAATGTAAAATCACAGCAAGTGAAAGAAAATATTTTCCTATAGATGAGATTCGAAATTTAGAATATTTTGCAAAGCATTTTGGTGCAGAGCCCTTCGTTTCAGTAAAGTTTCCTAAAAAAGAGTGGTTTTTCTTTACTTTAGAAGACTTAAAAGAAACAAAAAATGGCTTCTCCATAGGATCTGATGATTGTGATTTAAAAGGTATTTCTTTAGAAAATATTCATTAGAAATAATTTGTATAAATCTAAATAGAATCCAATTAAAAAATAAAAAATTACTCTTCTTCGTTTTTATATGCAGGTATTGCAGATTTTGAGATTATCATTATATCTCCAATTGCTTTAACTAGCTGATGTGGAACGATAACTCCTTTTGCACTTCCTAAAACTTTATTTAAGAATGAATTTTTAGTAGCTCTTACTTTCCAGCCAAATATCTTTGTATTTGTAAGGATGCTTTCTTCAACATCTCCAAAATATTCACCAGAATCTGTAAATACACGCATATCGTAACTTTCGCTAATTCTTTTCATCTTTAACATTAAATCACCTTTATGATTATGATAAGATAAATTACCTGCGTTTCATTTAAATAGTTTTCGTTATTTAAGACTTAAAATTACCGATAACTTTAAATACTATTTTAAAGGTATTTTTACTATCCTTTTAAATAAATTAAGGAGAGGTGCAAATATATGGCAGTTGACACAGTTATTTTGGGTATAATTATCGGTACTCTTGCAGCAATTGTTTACAGTTTAAGAGTTTTAATCTTACTTGAACGAAGAATAGCAAGAATGGATCTTAACATTGAGGCTTTAACTCAGAGAATTCTAAGAGAAGAATTAAAACTTGAAAAAGAAGAACAAACTATTGAGAAAAAGCTTGGAATTAGAAGAAAAACAGCTAAAAAAGCTCCAGCTAAGAAGAAAAAAGCTAAAGCTCCAGCTAAGAAGAAAAAAGCTGTTAAAAAGAAATCCACTAAAAAGCGTTAATTTATTAATTTTATATTTAAAACACTAGAAAGGTTTCTTTCTTTGTGTTGTTTTTATTTATGTTAGTTTTCTAGTAAGATATAAAAACTAGACCTTATTTTTTTATTCTATGAATGAGAAACTTGCTAATAGGATTTTCTTATCATTTTTAATTGTTTTATTAGTTATAAAATTATTATTAGTCATGCAAACACCCACATTATCATATGATTCGTACTACGAATATAGGTATATTGAAAATTTTCACCAAAAATTTACTCCTCTAATACATGATGATTTAAGTTATGGTGGAAGAACTCTTTTTGTGAACATTTTTTATTATATGTCTATTTCAATTATATGTTTTATTATTCCTGCATTAATTTTATTGAAATATGCAAGTGTCTTTTTAGGTTTATTAGCAATTTATATAATATACAAAATACTTGCACGTTTATTTTCAAATAAAGCTATTGCTCTTTCGATGTCAATTCTCGCTGCTCTTTTACCAACATTATTCACAAGTTATTTTAATTCATTTTCATCTGGACTTCTTTTTTGGGTTTTATTCTTATGCACAATATACTATTATCCAAATATAGAACAAACCAAAAAATCAAAAGGTTTCTTGATTTCATTCATATTTTTAACTTTAATTTCACCTTATTCTTTATTATTAATTATAGGTTTTTTAGTTTATTTTTTAATTTTAAGGATTGAATCCTTGCCTGTTAAAAAGTCCACTTTAGAAATATTTCTATTTATGATATTATTTAATATTTGGTATCATTTAATTTTCTACAAAACAGCTTTAACTAGATTTGGTTTATCTGTTGTTTGGCAAAATATGCCGGATTTATTAATTCAGACAACATACCAAAAATTGACTTTAACTTCTGCGTTAATATTCGTCGGTATTGTGCCTGCGATTTTGAGCTTGTTTGGTTTATATCATGTTTTATTTACAAAAAGAAATAGGTTGCTATTATTAGTGTCTTCACTAATGATTGTTTTTTGTATAACTTTGGCAATAGGAATAATTCCGTTATATGATGGTTTAATTTTCTTAATTTCAACATTAATAATTCTTGGAGCAAACGGTTTAGATTTTATTTTAAATTATCTTAAAAATACACTATTCCCTAAGTCTCGAGTTTTAATTGTTGTTTTAATAATATTGTTATCATTATTTAATTTAATTCCTGTTATTAATTCTGTTGATTCGATTAAAAATAACTCTCCAAATGAAGACGAAATACGGACAATGGATTTCATAAAAAATAATGTTCCTGAACACGAAATAATCTTAGGAGATGTAGAAGAAGGACATTTCATTGCGAGTCGGTCTAAACGAAAGAATTTTTATGACACCAATTTCTTTTTACTCCCCACAGCAGATCAAAGATTTAAAGATGCTAAAAATATTTTTTTATCTCAGTCTTTGGCCGCTGTTGTTACTCAGATGAATTATTATGATATAAATTATATTTACATATCTAAGAAAACAAGAGAACGATACCAAGGATCATCCTTTTTAATGGAAAATAATGATTGTTTTGAAACTATTTTCGAAACAGAAACTACCAAGGTGTTTAAACGAAAATGCGACATATAAAATATAAAACAAAATTTCTCTTACTAGCATCTTTG
The DNA here is from genome assembly GCA_964430665.1 of uncultured Methanosarcinales archaeon. Classification (GTDB taxonomy): domain Archaea; phylum Nanobdellota; class Nanobdellia; order Woesearchaeales; family SKGA01; genus JAQUYS01. Next base: position 33,690 of record CAYSFC010000002.1, read on the forward strand.
CTATCTTCAATCAGTTTTATTTTAGTTCCTTTAATTCGTTTTGTTCAAGGTAATCCCATAATACCTTCAGGAAACAGCTATGGTTTTCTACAATGGATTTCTTCATACTATTTTATAAGTCCTATTTTAAACTTATTTATGTCTCTCATCTTATTATTAATATCTTTGTTCCTTTTTTCAGAAATTTCTGAAAAAATATCAAACAGAGAAACAGAATATTATATAGGAATGATTTTGTTTGCTTCATTACCTTCATTCATAATGTCTTTTTTAGGGCTAAATAAAATTCTTTTAGCTTTGTTTAGTATTTTACTCGCAACATACCTTTATATTGAAAACAAAAATATATTTTTATTATTTTCAGTACTACTTTTTTTACTTGCTCCAATAATACCTTTAATTTTTCTGATATTTTATTTATTTACAAACTCAAAAGCATTCAAATCATCTTTTTTTAAAAAATATTTAATTTCTATTTCTGTAGGTTTTATTCTCTCAATATTATTTAGAATAAATTCATTTATTTCCTCTTTCCAAATACCTAAAGTTGTGACTTTGTTTACTTTTTTTGGTGCAAATAATGGTTATTCAATAATAATATTAATATTTGGTATAATTGGACTTTATGCTTCAAGAAATTTAAAAAACAACAAATATTTGCATTTTTTATTTTATTTTATTTTTGTTCTCTCATTTGTGAACATATATTTAAGAGTTTTTTCAATATTACTAATGACTTTCTTATCTGCAACCGCATTAGATAGTTTAATGGAGAAGAAATGGACTTACAATTCTTTAAAATATGCAATAGCTCTCTTAACTTGCTGCATATTGTTTTTCTCGCTCATAACTTCTTTAGGTTATAATATTACGAGTTCACCTAATAAAAATCAACTTGAAGCATTAGAATATGTTGATTCAGTTAAATCGAATTATGATAAAGGTTATTTGCTTACAGATGATAATTATGCTAGTTTTATAGAGTACTATTCTGGTTTAATTCCTTTTTATGGTGTAGATTACAAAAATGATGAGATTTCTGCAAAAATATTTTATGAAAGAAGATCTCAAGATACTATAAAATTAATAAATGAAGCAAATATTTCTTTTATTATGATAGATGCTAAAATGACATCAGGAAATGTTTGGGCAAATGAAAGAGAAGATTTATTATTTGTATTAAAACACAATCCTGAATTTCACAAAATATATAATATGAATGGTGTAAGAATATATTACTTTAATCAAACTATGGAGAATTAATATGAATTTTGGAGATATTTTAATATATGTATTTACTTTTTTTGGAATATTTACTTCTCTGTATTTTTTATTAATTCTATTTGAAGCAAAATCAAATGTAAGAAGAGGTTTAACAAAAACATATCCTTCTGTTTCAATCATAGTTCCTTGTTTCAATGAATCAGGAACTGTAATTGCCACAATAAAATCTTTACTGGATTTAGATTATGATAAAAATTCTTTACATATTTACGTTGTTGATGATGGAAGTACTGATAATACTTACAATGTTGTTTCAAAATTTATTAAGAAAAATAAACTCCATAAAAGAATAACTTTGCTTCAAAAAGAAAACGGAGGAAAATATACTGCTTTAAATCACGCATTAAAACATATAAATTCAAAGTTTGTAGGTGTTTTAGATGCAGATTCTTTTGTAGATAAATTGGCTTTAAGAAGAATAATACCTTTTTTTCACACAAAAAAAGTTATGGCTGTAACTCCTTCAATGAAAATATATGAACCCAAAACATTTTTACAAAGAATTCAAGCAATCGAATTCATGATAGGTATTTTTTTAAGAAAGGTCTTTGCAGAACTTGGAAGCATTCATGTAACTCCAGGACCATTTAGCATTTTTAGAACTAAATTCATAAAAGACACAGGACTTTATAGAAAAGCACACCATACTGAAGACATCGAAATGGCTTTAAGAATACAAAGACAGAACGGAGTAATTGAAAATTCTGTTGATGCATATGTTTATACAATGGGTTTGGAAAAATTCAACGATTTACTTAAACAAAGATTAAGATGGTATGCGGGTTTTATTAGAAACGCATATGATTATAGAGATTTATTTTCTCACAAACATGGAAATTTAGGTATATTTATTTTACCTTCCTCTTTTTTATCCGTATTTTTTGTTATAGTTTCTTTATTTTACGTGTTATACAAACAAATTTCAAACATAGTTAATTGGACATTAAATCTAATAGCAGTAAATTTTGATTTATCTCAATTAAAATGGTTTAGATTTGATTGGTTTTACATAAATGTTAATTCAGTTGCAACAATTTCAATAATATCTTTATTATTTGGATTGTTATTATTATATATCTCAAAAAAAATATCTGGTGAAAAAAAATCTGTGGCTTGGTCTTACATAATATATATGGTTGTATATTGGTTCCTTTTCGGTTTCTGGTGGACAATATCTATATTTAGAGCAATAAGTAAAAAAGACAGAGGATGGGGTCACAAATCAAATCAACTATAATAAGGTGAAATAATGCATAGAAAAAATTTTTCAGGTCAAAAAATGCTTTTGGTTCTATTATTTACAATAGTAATATTCTCAATTGGCGTTTATATTGGTAATTATGGAACAGACAAAAAAATTGAAACTTTAAATCAAATATATAATGATTTAAGAATTGAAACTCAAGAAACAGAATTAGAGTTTGAAATTGCTCAAGAATCTTTATGTGATCAAAAAGGCTTTTCTACGATTACTCAAAATTTAGATGAATGGGGATATAAATTGGATTACATGGAAGGAGATTTAGGAAAAAACGATCCCACTGTGTTAAACATGAAAAGATATTATTACATATTAGAACTCAAACATTGGCTTTTAGCTAAAAAACAATTAGAAGTTTGTGAAATTCCAAAAGATGTAGATCATTCAATAATTTTATATTTTTATTCAAATGATGGATCTTGTGATGGTTGTGAAAGACAAGGAGTTGTCTTATCTCATTTGAGAGAAAAATACGATAATATTAAAGTATATTCTTTCGATATAAATTACGAGTCATCTGCTTTAAATGCACTAAAATCAAAATACGGTGTAAAAAATGAAGCACCCACTTTAATAATAAATGATGTTTATCATTTAGGTTTTTTAGATGTGGCGTCTTTGGAAAAATATATTGTTGAACACAGATCTTAATTTTTTAATTTCTTTTTAATTAAATCTCCAATAGTTAAACCTTCGTCATTCTTTTCTTCTTTTTGTATTTGAATTTCTTTAACTTTTTCAATTAAATTTATTCCAAAAAACTTTTCTATTTTTTTTGCAGTTACAAGTCTTGGTCTAAAATGTCCTGATTCAATTTGATGTATAAGAGATTCCTTTTCATTCAATTCCTTAGCTAGTTCCGCTTGTTTTAAATTTTTAGATTCTCTAGCAGATTTTATTTTTTGAGAATAATTTTGAACTAAAACTTCTTCAACTTCTTCACGTCTATTGTGTTTGAATTTTTTAGAGTTGTATAGAGATTTATTGTTCATAACTTCTCCAAATTTTGTACAACCATCACAAACCTTCATAATAGTTCCTTCTATTTTTATAGAATTTAATTTTTCAGTTTTTAAACCACACATATCGCAGTTAGCCATATTATTCACCTTAAAATTTTAATTTTGAAATCCAATGAAATTGAGTTTTTGATCTCCTTTGATTATCTCTATATTTTGTATCTCTTTAAACGAATGTTTTTTAGCTTCTTCCATTAATATATTTTGTGAATTTGTAAGAATAAATAATTTTCCTTTTTTAGATAAAACAAATTTGGCTTGATAAAACAATTCATCGAATGTTTTTTTCAAATCTTTTTCATTTGATAATCTTTTATTAAATTTTGGTGAATCTGTTATTATAAAGTCGATTTCATTTTCACCAACTTTAGTATCAATCCAGTCTAGAGATATTTTAGACATCTTCATTATCTTTTCTATACCTGCTAATTTTGCATTTTTTTGCATACCCAAAACATGTTTAAGCATATGATCATAAGCATAAATCTTATTATCTCCTAAAGGTATTTTTTCTTTTTGAATCAATTCTTCTTTAAGAAAAAAATCTTTAAAAAAATCAAGTTTGAAACCATTAAATTTATTTTCAAATCTAAATGCAGAAATCTCCGAAGAAAATAATGCTGCTTCAATAGGAATTATTCCAGAACCTGCAAATGGATCCATCAAAGAGTATTTTTTTTCATATCCTGCTAATCTTATTAAAGAATATGCAAAAGCACCATTTAACGAATCTGGTTGCATTGCTATTTTATAAGGTCTTTTAGACATATCAAAACCAACCAAATCTATTCCAATAAAAATTTCTTTTTCATCCCAAACATAAAATGTAATGTTTGGATGAGATAAATCTACTTCCAATTTCGTTTCTTCTTGAATTACTGAACCTAATTTTTTATTTATTTCAGTACTACTAAACTTTTTATCTTCACTACCTTCAGAAACAACACCAAATGTTTTTACTTCCTTTAAATATTTATTATCAATTTCTATTTTTTGAGGTATTTCTTTAGATTTATTTAAATATATACATACCTTTTTTGATGATTGTAATCTATAACACAATTTAGCTATTTCAGATTTTTCTAAATTTTTAACTAAACAAATGTTTCGATAAATTTCGGAGTCTTTTCCTACCAATTCCTTTATTTCTTTTGAACAAATTTCAGGAAATTCGGTTACGATAAATATGTTTTCTTTCATTTTAGTGTTTGTGAATATAAATTTGTCTCAGATTTTATTCTTTCATCCTAATTCAGTCGGGAACACAAGAAGTCTTAAAAAGACTTCGGTGTGCCAAAACTTTAGTTTTGTGCATAACTTCATCGAAGTTATTCCTTGTGAATATAAATTTGTCTCAGATTTTATTCTTTCATCCTAATTCAGTCGGGAATAACTTCATCATCGACAATAAGAAGTATTTCTGGTTTGCTTTTAATTGTTTCTAAAATAGTTACATTTATAAACTTAAAAACTACAATTCTGTATAGGGTGAGTCGAGTTGTTTGATGTTATTACAATAGGTAGTGCTACTGTTGATGTTTTCGCATATACTGAGTCTTCTGAAGTTATAAAATTTGTAGAATCTAAAACAGAACACGATTTTATCGCTTATCCTGGTGGAGAAAAAATAGTTATAGATAAACTTGATTTTAAAATAGGTGGTGGAGGTACAAACACAGCAGTATCTTTCTCAAGATTAGGTTTAAATACAGCATATTTAGGAAAATTAGGTAATGACGAAAATGGGAAAAAAGTATTAGATTTGTTGAATGATGAAAATATTAAATTTATAGGTTCTACTTTTGGTCAAACAGGTTATTCTGTTGTTTTAGATTCTTTTGCTCACGATAGAACAATATTAACTTACAAAGGAGCTAACAATGAATTAAGTCAGTCTGATGTCGTATTATCTTCTTTACATACGAAGTGGCTTTATGCTTCTTCTATGATGGGAAATTCTTTTGAAACTTTGAAAACAATAATTTCATTTGTTAAAAAAACAGGTGCAAAAATTGCATTTAATCCTTCTAGTTATTTGGCTAAGAAAGGTATAAATGAATTAAAAGAAATTTTAGATAATGTTGATGTGTTGGTTCTAAATAAAGAAGAAGCACAGTATTTACTAAATGATTCTTCCGAAGATTGGATTTATTTAGTTAAAAAACTAAGTGAATTGGGATTTGAATATTCAATTATAACTGATGGTCCTGAAGGAGCTATTTGTAGTTTTGAGGGAATAATTAGAAAAATAACAACATCACCCAATCTCAAAGTTGTTGAATCAACAGGTGCAGGAGATGCATTTGCCAGTGGTTTTGTTGCAGGTTTATTTTATGGTTTATTTGTAGATGATGCTTTAAAGTTAGGAATGATACAAGCAGAAAGTGTTATTGTCGTGCCTGGCGCTAAAGACAATTTATCTCATAAAAAAGAAGCTTTTGACAATTTGAAAAATTTTAAAGGAGAAATAGAGGTAGTTGAAGGAGATATTGGTAAAAGTTCATTTATCGCACCTATAGGTCAGGAATTTGTACTCAAAAATGATGTTAAAATAAGAGGAATAGAACATTTAGTAAATGTGTTGAAAAACATATCCGATGATATTTATGACTTTCATACATCTAGAGAAAATCATTTTTATAGTTGGATAAAAGATGTTTTTGGAGAAACAGATCTTGCAGAAAAAATTAAAAATTCAAATTCAAAACATGAAATGGCTGAAAAATTACATAAATTTTTAATAACGAAAAATTCTAATGTGTTAGATTTAAGGTGAAAAGATGAGAATAAATGTAAATAAATTAATTCATAATAATCGCTCCTTGTTTTTGGCTTGTGATCAAGGTTTAGAACATGGTCCAAAAGATTTTAATGAAAAAAATATAGACCCATCATATATTTTCGATATTGCTTTAGAAGGAAATTATAGCGGTGTAATAGTACACAATGGACTTGCAGAAAAATATTATCATGAACATTATAAAGAAGTTCCTTTAGTTGTAAAATTAAATGGAAAAACACCCTTACCACATATTGAACCAATATCTAAACAACTATGTTCTGTTGATAGGGCTATTAAATTAGGTGCTTCTGCTGTTGGTTACACATTATTTCCAGGAAGTGAATTCGAACCAGAACAATTTGAAAATTTTGGGAAAGTAGTTGAACAAGCTCACGATGCAGGAATTCCAGTTATTGCATGGATGTATCCTAGAGGAAAAGCCATACCTAACGATACTGACACAAATATAATCGCACATGCTGCAAGAATAGGATTAGAACTTGGTGCTGATTTTTTAAAGTTAAAATATAATCATGATGTAGAAGGTTACAAGTGGGTTGTTAAAAACGCAGGTAGAGCAAGAGTTTTAACTGCTGGCGGAACAAAAGAAAGTCCTGAGCATTTTTTACACAAAACCAAAGAAATTCTAACAACGGGTGCAACAGGTTTAGCTATTGGAAGAAACGTTTGGCAGTCTAAAAGACCTTTTGCATTAACTCATGCTTTAAGAGAAATCGTTTTCAATAATAGAAAGGTTGAAGATGTTTTACATTACCTAAAAGAAGACTAAATCTTCTTTAATCTCTCAAAACAATTTTACAACATAAAAGAATAAACTTTTATTCTATTTATTTTTTCTTATATTATGTTTGAAATAAAACACACAGATGGAAATGCACGAGTCGGTGTTTTGACAACTGCTCACGGAAATGTTGAAACTCCATTTTTCATGCCTGTAGCTTCAAAAGCATCTGTAAAAGCAATGGAAGGAGAAGATATTGCTAATTTAGGATTTAAATCAATAATTTCAAACGCATTTATTCTTTCTTTATCTCCAGGAATTGACGTTGTAGAGAAAATGGGTGGAATTCACAAATTTATGCATTTTAAAAACACAATATTTACAGATTCTGGCGGATTCCAAGTTTTAAGTAAAGATTTTCTAATAAAAAAATCAGATGAAGGAGTTATTTTTAAAAATTCTTCAGGTAAAAAAGATTTATTCACACCAGAAAAATCTATGAAAGATCAAATAAGATTAAATTCAGATGTTGCGATGGCTTTAGATGATGTAGCACACCACGGATTAAACGGAAAAGATTATGTTGATGCAATAAGAAGAACACATAATTGGGCTAAGCGCTGTTTAGCTGCTCACAGGGAACTGCGATCTGAATATGGTAGTAAGCAATTATTATTTGGAATATCTCAAGGAGGAACAAGATCTGAATACAGAAGATTTTCCACCACTAAAATAAATAAGATGGATTTTGATGGCTACGCATTAGGAGGTTTGGTTGTCGGAGAAAAAAGAGCAGAATTGTTTGGAACTATTTCTGAAGCAATAAAATGCTTTGATGAACACAAAATAAAATATCTAATGGGGTTGGGTTCTCCTCCAGATATAGTCCGTGCAGTAGGTTTAGGAGTCGATTGTTTTGATTCTATATATCCAACATCAAATGCAAGACATGGAGCTTTAATTACAAAGAAAGGAAGAATTGATATAAAGAAAGTTAAATATAAATTTGATGAAGGTCCAATAGATGACGGTTGTAAATGTGAAACTTGTAGAAAATATTCTAGAAGTTATTTACATCACTTATTACGTACTCATGAATTATTAGGCTACAAATTAGCAACAATTCATAATTTACATTTTATGAACAAATTATTAGAAGATTTAAGAAAAGCCATTAAGAATGAAGAATATAAAGAATTTGCTGAACAATTTTTAGAAGAATATTTTTCTGGTACTGAGAAAAAAGAATTTTCATCTAACATACAAGATAAATATATGCAAAAAGAAATAAAAGAAAGAGCAAAATTTCTACTCGATTGGAAAAAATAAAAAAATTATTTCAATCCTAATCTATTTTTTAAGTTAACATCCATTTGTGGAAAAGGTATGTTTATTCCTTCTTTATCAAATGCTTCTTTAATTTGTTCAATCAAATCAAAATGAACTGTCCATTTGTCTTCTGTTTTTGTCCAAGCTCTTACTGTGAAATTAATCGAACTATCTGCTAACTCACCTAAACGAATAAATGGTTCAGGATCTTTTAAAATTAATTTATGTTTAGAAACAACAGAATTTATTATTTTCATAACTTTTTTCACATTATCTTTATAACTAACACCAAAAACTAAATCAACACGAAGTTTATCTTCTTTTGTTACATTAATGATAGGATTATTAAATATTGCTCCGTTTGGTAAGAAAATTATTCTTCCATCAACAGTTTTAAGTTTTGTTACTAATATATCTACAGCCATAACAGTTCCAGAATTTCCTTGAGATTCAATATAATCTCCTTTAACATAAGGTTTTGTTAGTATTATTAAAACTCCTGCTGCAAAGTTTGCAAGACTTCCTTGAAGTGCAAAACCAACTGCAAAACCTGCTGCAGCTATTACTGCCACCAAACTTGCTGTTTCCACACCCAAAATTCCAATAACTATAACGATCAACAATAATTTAAGAGTTGCTGAAATTAATTTGTTTAAGAATGTTGAAAGAGTTTCTTCCACCTTTCTTTTCTTAAATCCTTTTTTTATTACTTTACAAATTATTTTTATTATCCACCAACCTAGAATTAAAGTGATTATGGCCAATATAAATTTAAGACCATAATTTACTGCAAATTCGTTTAATTTTAAAATCATTAATTCAGTATCCATAAACAATTGATTTGAAAAAACTTATATAAATTTGTTGGTAAATTGATATAAATAATTGTTACTTGATAATGGTAAATATACCAAAAAACTTATAAATAGAAAGAGATTCATTAATAACATGTTTGCATACTATAAAACTAAAACTTTAGACAAAACTGAGCTCGAATTAGTTTATAGTGTTATTAATTGATTGTTATCCTCATTCTAAATAGTTCAAAAGATTTATAATAAATCAAATAATTTTTTTGTTATTCGCGATTATGAATAAAATAAACTCAAGAGGTAATAAAATGAAATATTTATCAATTAAACAAGCAATGGAAAAAGGAGATGGTGAAGTTGCCATACGTGGTTGGATTCACAGAGAACGAGGAAGTAAAAAATTAAAATTCATCGTTTTAAGAGATTCAACAGGATTAATACAATGTGTTTTTGAAAAAGACATTATTGGTGAAGAAAAGTTTGAAATTATTGACAAAGTTCAAATAGAAACATCGATGACTTTGACTGGAACAATAAAAAAAGATGACAGAGCTCCAACAGGATATGAAATTTCTGTGAAAGACTTTGAAGTAATTGGAGAATCTCATGAATTTCCAATTCAAAAAGATCAATCTGTAGAATTCTTAGCAGATAATAGGCATTTATGGTTGAGAAGTCAAAGAATGATTGCTATGATGAAAATAAGAAGTACTGTTTTTGCAGCAATAGATGAATACTTTAAAGGAGAAGGATTTTATGAATATCATTCACCAGTATTTCAAGCAGTACAATGTGAAGGAGGATCTTCCTTGTTCACAGTAGATTATTTTGGAAAGAAAGATGTATTTTTAGCACAAACTTGGCAATTATATGCTGAGCCTGCAATATTCGCATTGGAAAAAATATACACAATAGCGCCATCTTTTAGAGCAGAAAAGTCAAAAACATCAAGACATTTAACAGAATATTGGCATGCAGAAATGGAAGTAGCTTGGGCGTCTTTTGAAGATATAATTGATTATGGAGAATCACTTTTAAAATATGTAGTTGGTAAAGTTCTAGAAAAACACATACCTGAACTTCAAATTTTAGAAAGAGATCCAGAAAAATTAAAACCAACAACTCAAAAGAAATTTCCGAGAATAACTTACGACGAAGCATTAGTTCTACTGAAAGAAAAATGTGGAATGGAAATACCTTGGGGTAAAGACTTAAGAACCATAGAAGAAGATGAATTAAGCAAATTGTTTGATACTCCTATTGCAGTAACAAATTATCCTAAAGAAGTAAAAGCATTTTACATGAAAGAAGCACCAGGAGAATCAGAACATGGAGAAGTAGTTCATGGAGTTGATTTTATAGCGCCAGAAGGTTATGGAGAAATAATAGGTGGAAGTGAACGAGAAAGTGACTTGAAAGAAATAGAGAGAAAATTAGAAGCTGATGGAGAAGATGTTTCTCAATACGAATTTTACTTAGATACGAGAAAATATGGTTCGGTTCCACATGGTGGTTTTGGTTTTGGTGTAGAAAGAGTAATTTCATGGATTTGTGGTTTAGATACTATAAAAGATGCGATTCCCTTTCCAAGAACAATGTTGAGGTATAAACCTTAATCTTAAGACTTTTTTTGAGACACAGAATCTTTAGATTCTAGTGTTTTTTTTGTTTCTTCAATTAATCTTTCTGTAAAATTAGTTTTACTTTCACCATCATATTGTTCTGTATCAAGAATTTTAATCAAGTTTTGAATCAATTCTCTTTCATCACAATCTTCAGGCAAATTAATTTGTCCTAAATGCTCAAAAATGGTGTTTTTCTCAATATCTTCAGAAGATTCTTCAGAAATTTCCATCTCAACAAATTCTTTACTTTTCAATTTATTTGTGTTTTGTAAGACAATATATGCTCCTTCATCAAGAAAATTTCTATTTATTAATCTGAAATCAATATCTCCAACTTTACCTTCTTTTAATTTCCCAAAAAAACGAATTAAAACTATTTTATCTTTAAAATTTCCTTTAATTATTTCTTTTTCGATTTTTTCATTTATATCATCTGAAGTCTTATTTTCACAATCTATATGTATTGCAACAACTTCTTTCGAAGGTATTTCTTTTATTTGATACTTATTATTTTCATAAAATACAAATGAACCTTTTCTTAGCTTTTCTAGTTCTGAGAATGAATTTGGAAATGTAGGCCCAGGAAAAACCACAGGGTTTTTCCACTTGCTGTGATCTGAACTCTGGCTTTCAGTTTCTGCATTCTGTTCACGGTCTTTCTGAGCACGTATATGAACGTGGCCTCCAGCATAGTAATCAAATCCAGGAGGTAAAGTTTTAACGGAAAAGGAATCCATCATTTCTAATTCTTTAGGAATCATTTCTTTTATTGCTGTATGAAACATAAATATTTTAAATTGATCTGAGACTAAATTATTATAATCTAATTTACCGTAGTAGTTTTTATCTAACATACCTTTCTTTCCAATAATTCCTGTAATATGTGTTTTAGTCTTAGAATCAATTGTCCATTCTAACATCAAAGAATTATCTGGAGTTATTTTGCCTTTGAAAACATTAATCATAAAACCAGCTTTCTCTAATATATCTAACATGGTTTTTCCATTAGGAGAAAAATCATGACTTCCAGGAATAAAATATACTGGTATTTCTTTCTCTTTTAAATTTTTGAAAATAGAAACTGTTTCTTTTAACGTTTCAATCTTGGGCAATGCAGTATTAAATAAATCTCCTGCCATTAAGAAAAAGTCAACATTTTTTTCAATTCCAAAATCTATGACATAATTTAAATTATCTAAACTTAGTTTATTTAATTTTTCATCTCTATATCCATCCAAATGAGAATCTGCAAAATGAACAAATTTCATATTACTTCTCCCTTGAATTTAAAATTTATTTTCATTTTTTATATTCTTCTCTCAATTTTGAATAAATCAAAGTATTTTCAAAATCTCCAAAGTAACTATTATATTTGTCTTGTCTTTCTTTACCTTCGAAGAAATAATTATTTTTCTTAGCAACTCCTTCAGAAGCTACATTTCTTTCATTCATTTTTATAACTATTCTATTAAGTTCTTGTTCTTCAAAAAATTCTTTTTCTAAAATTTTTACAGCTTCACTAGTATAACCTTTTCTAATATGCTTCAAAGAAATCCAATATCCAATCTCTCCAGACTTATTTCTAGCATTTAAATCAAAAATAGCAATATTTCCGATATATTCTTCATTAACGTAAATACCATATTCTATCTTTTTTTCTTCTTCGAAATCTTTTTCTTTATCAAATAAATACTTCAGAGTATCTTCGGCAACTTGAGTATATTCAACCCACTCAAACCAAGGTTTAAGATGTTCCCTACTCTCATCAATATTTTTAAATATAACTTTTGCCAATTCTATATTTGGAAAGGTTCTTTTCAGAACAAGTCTTTCACCCTTTAATTCGTCTTTAAATTCCATGTTTCAAAGAATTTCATTCTAATATATTAAATTAGCGCTATATTTATATACCTCTATGTGTTGAAAATTCCATATGGAATATGTTATTGCATTAGATATAGGTGGGACAAAAATAGAGGGAGCTATAATTTCTCAGAAAGGAGCTATTTCTCATACTAAAAAAATATATCTTCATAAAAATGATGACAAAAACAAAGTTTTAAATCACATATTATATGTTTCACAATTCTTAAAACACGTTACAACATATCCTATTAAATCTATTGGTATTTCATTCTCAGGAATAATAAATTCTAAAGGAGTTTTGATTTCTCAAGGAAATAAATTAGATGTTTTAAATGGGGTAAATATAAAATCTGTAATTCAAAAAAAATTGAATCTTCCTGTTTTCATTGAAAATGATGCTAATTGTTTTGCTTTAGCTGAAAGTATTTATGGAAAGTATAAAGATGCTAAATCTTTATTAGGAGTGATTTGGGGTACGAATATAGGTAGTGGTTTAATTATAAATAAACAAATATTTGAAGGTGCTCAAGGAGGTGCTGGAGAAATTGGTCGGATTAAAGTTCCATTTTATTTAAACCAAAATCAAAAAAACCATTATCAAATAGGGCATATTTGTGGAGGAAAATATATAGAACATAATTATTCAAAAGATTTAGATGCTTCCAAAATATTAGTCTCCAAAGATGCTGAAGCAAAAAAAATATCAAAAGTAGCTATAAGTTCTTTTGCATGGGTTCTTTCATCTGTTGTTAATACTTTAAATCCTGAAGTAATTGTTTTAGGAGGAGGGGTTAGCAATGTTCCAAAGTCAGTTTATACTCTCATAAAAAAGGAAATGAAAAAATATTGCGATCCTTACTTGTATAAAAGTTTAAAATTAGAAAAATATTCTTTAAGAAACGATGCAGGACTCTTAGGAGCGGCATATTTGGCGTATAAATACACATAATTTTATATATTTTTAGGTTTAATGAGGAGATGATGACAAATTTGACAGATTCAAATAATGCATTTAAACATTGGTATTTGAGATCTGTAGATGAAATATTTTCAGATTTGAATTCTTCTCAAAATGGTCTGAATGAATCCAGCATACAAGAAAACTTAAAGAAATATGGTTCTAATGTTATTGCGCAACAGGAAAAAAATAAAGTATTAAAAATTTTATTTAGAAATTTTAATTCTTTGTTAATTTATGTTTTATTAGGTGCATCTTTAATTTCTTTCTTTTCAAATCACATGATTGAATTTATTGCAATAATAGTTATAATATTTATAACTGTTTTTTCAGGATTTATACAAGAATATAATGCAGGAAAGTCTTTAGAAGCTTTAGCCAAATTAACTGTAAAATATGTTTTTGTGATAAGAGATGGTGTAAAGAAAAAAATAAAATCTGAAGATTTAGTTGTGGGAGATATAATTCTTTTTGAAAGAGGAATGATTGTTCCGGCAGATATTAGAATCATTGAAAGCAATAATGTTTCTGTGAATGAGTCTATATTAACCGGAGAATCTGATTTAAAATATAAACGGAATGAACCTATATCTGAACAAAATTTATTTATCACAGAACAACACAACATGTTATTTTCAGGAACAAGTATAACAAATGGAAATGGTAAAGGAATTGTAGTTTCTACAGGTTTAAAGTCTCAAATCGGTAAAATTTCTGCCGATCTTAAAAAAATAGGAAATGAAATAAGTCCTCTTCAAAAGCAAATTAATGCAATGAGTAAAAAAATATCTTTCATGGTATTGTTTATTTGTATTTTATTGTTTTCTATAATGATGTTAAAAGAGTTTAATATATTTGAATCTTTAGTTATGATTAGTGCAGTTGCAGTTTCAGGAATTCCTGAATCTTTCCCGCTTGCTTTAACTATTGCTCTTTCAACAGGTGTTAAGAAAATGGCTAAAAAAAATGCCATAGTTAAAGATTTAGCTTCTGTTGAAACTTTAGGAACTTGCACTGTGATTTGTACAGATAAAACTGGAACTTTAACTGAGAATAAAATGTTGGCTCAAAAAATTTATTTTTCTGATGATGTTGAATTAACTTATCATGGAAAAGATTATGAACCTTTTTCCAAATTTACTCTAAAGAATAAATTAGTTGATAAAAAAACATTAAATAAATATTCTCAATTCTTTAATACATGTATTTTATGTAACAATTCTTCAACTTTCTTAAAACCCGAATCTGGTTGGATTCTTGAAGGGGAACCGACAGAAGGAGCGTTATTAACTGTAGCAAAAGCATCAGGAATTGAAGATGAAGCTGTACGTGAAATTCAAAAAAGATTATTTGAAATTCCATTCGATCCCTTTGAAAAATATATGGCTACAATTAATAAAAATCCTTCATCAAAAAAACTTAATACTATATATCTTAAAGGAGCTGCAGAAAAGATTCTTTCAATGTGTTCTTATTTTAGAGATAAAAAAGGACATATTAAAAAACTAAAAAAGTCTGATTTAGAGAGATTTGAAAAACAAATACACAACTATACTAATGAAACTTATAGAGTTTTAGGATTAGCTACAAAAAACATCTCAGCATCATTTAAATTTAAAAATGCTGATAAAGATTCAAAAAAATTAAAATCAAATTATATTTTTGAAGGTTTAATAGCCATAGAAGATCCAGTAAGAGAAGAAGTTAAACAAGCAATAAAAGAGTGCAATACTGCAAACGTTAAAGTTATAATGATAACTGGAGATCATAAAAAAACAGCCATGAGTGTTGGAAAAAAACTAGGTATTATAAAATCTTTAAAAGACTTGGTTTTAGAAGGCTCAGAATTAGATGAACTAACTGACGAAGAGTTAGATGAAATAATATTGAAAGTATCTATTTTTGCAAGAACAACACCAGATCATAAATTTAGAATTGTTGAATCCTTACAAAGATGTGGAGAGATAGTTGCTATGACTGGAGATGGTGTTAATGATGCGCCTGCTCTAAAAAAAGCAGATATTGGTGTTTCTATGGGTAAAGCCGGAACTGATGTGGCTAGAGAAGCTTCAAACATGGTTCTTGCAGACGACAATTTTGCCACAATAGTAAACGCTATACGAGAAGGAAGATCTATATATAGTAACATTAGACGATTCATATATTATTTGTTGGTTGGAAATTTCACAGAAGTTTCTTTAATAGTTATAGCGTTTTTATTTGGTTTATTAACTCCTTTAACAGCCATAATGATATTGTTTGTTAACTTAATTACAAGTTCCTTACCTGCAATGGCTCTAAGTATAGAACCTACTCATCCTAAAATAATGCATCAAAAACCCCGAAATTCAAAAGAAAACCTGTTATCAAAATATATTTTATTAAAAATAATTTCAGTGGTTCCTCTTTTATTATTGGGAACATTAGGTGTATTTTTATGGCATCTAAAATATGACTTTGTATCGATAGAAAAAGTTAGAACTGTTGTTTTTGTAACTTTAATATTATTTGAATTATTTCATGTATTTAATACACGTTCCTTACACTCGTCAATATTCAATAAAAACTTTTTTTCAAACAAATATGTTTTCATCTCTGTTTTCATCTCTGCAATATTAACATTATTGGCCGTCCAAACACAAATAGGAAGATTAGTATTCAAAACAATTTCTTTAACAGGTGTTGAATGGTTAATTTTAGTGGCTATTTCTTTTACAGTTATATTGTTTTCAGAAATGTTAAAAGCTTTAGTTAATAGTGAAATAGAAGAACAAAGATCATTACATATGAGAATATAAAATTAAAGTAATGGGTTTTTTCCACCATATTCTGCGTGGAATTCTCCTCCTCTAAATTCAAGAGAAAATATATCATGATTACATTTTGTAGTTCTCATCTTAACTATATTTATTTCCCTTATTTGTCTTCTTCTATATGTTGCTAGATTAATATATATTACTGCATCTGATAGAAAATCCTCATCATATTCTCCATATTTTTTATTTTCTGTAGGTGAAGATTCAGATATTAAAAAAGAAGTTATATTCAAATCTCTTAAAAATTCAAAAAAGAAAAATAGTTCTATACGTGGATTCTGAAATTTAGAAACAACATACAATGCACTAAGAGAATCTAATACAAACAAGTCAAGTCTACTTTTTTCCTTTATTCTTTTAACTATGTTTTTTACTACATTTAGCCAACTTTTATTTTCATTCATATTAATTTCTTTAATTTCTTTTCGTATACATCCAATATCAACTAAAATCAAAGAACCTACATCATGAGAATTCATTTTTTGAATTTCTGTATTCATTGTAGATAAATCTTTTAATATTACAAGATTAATTTTAGTTAAATCATAATCCATATTAATCATATGGTTTATTATTGAAGAATAAGATTGTTCTAGTGAAATATATAATGCATTTTTTTTATTTTTTAGAACTTCATTATATAATATGTTAAAACTAACAGAAGACTTCATAGTTCCAGATGCTCCTGAAATTAAACTTATGTGTCCTTCAGGAATTCCATTTTGTATTTGTTCATCCAATCCAACTATGTGTGTTTTTATACGTTTTATGTCTTCTTTTTTAGACACCAACATCTCACTCATTATGCTCACCTTTATTAAATTTGAAATTACTTATTTTTCCTGATTTTGTATTAACAACTAATTCGTCCTTGTCATTTATAGTTGCACAACCTACAATCATGTCATCTGTTTTAAATTGCCAAAGTTTTCTTCCAACAAAACTCCCTGTTTCTTTATTAGTTATATTAGCATAGTTATTTGTTTGAGTAACTATACCTGAAACTCCAGGTATATAGTTCAACATATATGAACCTTCGCTATCTAGAATGTATAAATTGTGATCATAACTTCCAGCAATAATTTCTAAGTGTCCATCATTATCAATATCTGCAACAATAGGTGTACTTACAACCCAAAAGTCAGTTTCATATGACCAAATCTTTTCTCCTTTATTATTTAAACAATAAATATTGTTGTCACAAGAACCAAACAATATTTCCAATTTATGATCTTTATTTATGTCAGTTATATTTACTTTAGACATTATTGCGCCATTTGTATCGAAAGACCAAATCAATTCTCCATCTAAACTTAAATTATATAATGTTCCATCTAAAGATCCAACAATCAAAGATAATTTACCATTATTTTCAAGATCATTCACTTCAACATCTGCAGAAATTTTATCTTTCGTTTTGTATGACCAAAACATTTCTCCTTTAAAATTATATGCTTTGATATTTCCTTCATTTGTTCCAAAAACTAATTTATTCTGAACTAAAAGTGGTCTATTTTCAATTCCTTCTCCAACATCAAAAAACGTTATTTCTTCACCCTTTGATGAAATTATGTGAATTGTTCCTCCTAAAGTTCCAATAACAATTTGTTTAAATTTATCTCCTGTTAAATCCATTATTAAAGGAGAACCTCTTATTGCGCTTTTTGCATCATAAGACCACATTAATTCGCCTTTAGTATTCAAACAATATAATTTTCCTGATTCAGAACCAAAAACAATTTCCTTTTCACCATCATTATTTATATCATCAACATTAGGTGTTGATTTTATGCTATTTGCTTCATCATCATCTAAAAACATTAATTCAACATTACTAACATTTTCTTTTGTATCAAATATCCATTTAACTTTTGCATTTTCATCTAGAGAAAAAACTTTTCCTTCTTTTGTTCCAAAAAGAATTTCGACTTCGTTTTTATCAGTTTTTTGAGTTATTATAGGAGTTGTTAAAATCACAGATTTAGAATCATATTTCCATTTTTGATTCATCAATTTTTCATTTTCGCCCCAAAGACGTTTAAATGCATAAATTATTTTCTTCATCAACCTTTATTTAAAGAATTGTTTATATAAAGCTTTCGTCAAAGAAGTTATTACTCAACAATAGAGTAAGAGGAAATATATTTCCTCTTTAAAAAAATAAAAATTATTCTTGTATTGGTTCGTTAACTTTTCCCATAAAAAGAATAGTTCCTGTTTCAACATCCTCTATAGTAAATATAAATGGATGATCTGCTCTAAAAATAGGTGTAGGATTCTCTTCACCAGGACCTATTGATGTAAGTCCTATAGTAACCACCGTTGATGCAGCCGCTTCAGTACCTTTTTCATCTAACTCAACAAATGCTTGATGAATAACGTTTCCAATAAATAATTCAGGTTCTCCATTCATTCCTGAAAAGTCAGCTTTATTTGTAAATGCAAGAGGCATTCCTAATTCACTAAGAGTTTGAACTAATTCATATTTGGTTTCAAATTTAAATTTAGGAAGATATACTTTTACTTCAGGTTCTTCATGTAATAAATCATCCCACGAATCAATATTTTTTAATTCATCTTCAATTATAGAAATATTGTTTTCCTTAGGCAAATAAATTTGCATATATAATTCCTCTCCTTTATATGGAAGTCTAATTGTTTGTAATTTTTCATTTTCTCCATATTCAAAAGAATCTTTTATATACATAGTATCAGCTTCAATTCTGTTTTCAGGAGTTACGTAAAATAATTTTTTAGTTGTATTTCCAGAACCAAACCTTTTCAACCATTCACTTTTAAAATATATTGCGTTTGTAAGAATTAACCTTGTGTTAGATGTTACATCCTCTTCACCCAAAATATCTTTAATTTTAGTATTTGTTTTTTCTTCAACCCATAAATTTATTTTATTTAAAGAAGCAACAGGATTGTTTACGAAATCAACATTTGTAACTTGTCCATCATAAAATTGAGAAACTGTTTGAGTATATTCAGGTAATAATTTATAAGTTTCTTCTAACCACAACGCATTTGCAGTATAAAGATTGTATTCTTCATGTTCTCCATTAATTGCATTATAAATTGCTGCATATGAACTTCCTCTTTTATTCTTTTCTTCTAAAAATCCAAAAACATTTCTAATCTCTTCTGCAGTTTCTCCCTTTGCACCTTCATAAGTCATAGCCAATGCAGTAGATATGCTGTATGGTGAAATAAACACGTTTCCGTCATCTTTGTGTTTTAAATACATATCAATACCAAATTGATTAATAGAATCTATTGTTGTCAAAACATCTTCTTTTGTTGCGTTGGTACTATCAGCTATAAAAACACTAGAACTACAACCCGTAAAAAGAAATACTACTAAAATTAAACTTATTATTTTGAATTTCATGCTTGTTTAAATATTTTCAAATATATAAAACATACTATGTTCTTATCGTAATATTTAAATACTGAAATAAAATTTAAAGGATAGGTGTTTAAATGATAAATGAAATTTTAAGTTTCAAAATTCTTGGTAATCACACATCTCAATACATACTTTTCATACTTATAATTTTAGGAGCATCATTATTTACAAAATTCATATATTATTTATTTAAGCAAGTATTTAGAAAAATTGCATCTAAAACTCAAACAAATTTAGATGATTTAATTGTATATTCTTTAGAGAAACCTATTGTGTTTGCAGTTTTTATTTATGGTTTATATTTAGCTAAAAATGTTATGACTTTAAGTGAAACTTTTTTAAAATATTATGATTTAACACTAAGTTCTTTATTTATAATTTTTATTCTTTGGTTTGTTTTAAGAATTGTAGATTCAATTATGATGAATTATTTTCATCCAAGTGCTTCAGGTCCTATAAAAATTGATACAAGTGTTTATCCTGTTGTTAAAAAATTAACTAACTTTGTTATAATTGCTATAGCTCTTTTATTAATTTTACAGAATCTTGGTTATGAAATTACTTCTTTAGTGGCAGGATTAGGTATAGGTGGTTTAGCTTTTGCTCTTGCGGCACAAGATGTATTATCAAATTTATTTGCAGGTTTTGCAATACTTACAGATAAACCTTTCAAAGTTGGAGATAGAATTATTGTTGCAGGACAAGATGGATTTGTAAATAAAATTGGTTTAAGAACGACAATTATTAGAACATGGGGTGGAACTGAAATTGTCATGCCAAATAAACAAGTAGCAGATTCTGTTTTAGAAAATGTTACTCGTGAAAAAGCCAGACGTGTTAAAATGATTTTAGGTGTTGAATATGGAACTCCCACAAAAAAATTAGAAAAAGCAAAAAAGATTTTAAAAGAAGTTATTTTAAAAAATAAAAAAACAGATGATGAATCTCTAATTCACTTCGTTGAATTCAACGCTTATAGTTTAGATTTACAATTAATATATTGGATTAAGGATTTAAATAAAATTTTGGAGACAAAAGACGAAGTAAATTTCGAAATCAAAAAAGCATTTGAAAAAGAGAAAATTAGTTTCGCATTCCCCAGTCAAACAATTTATGTTAAAAAGTAATTTTCATTCTAAAATGGTAACTAAGATTTATAAATATGCTTAGATAATTCAATATCATAAAGTTTCAAGGGAAAGAGAGGTGAGATTCTTTCTTTTTGAAACATAAAAGAGGCTTATTATGGATAAACAAAATGCATTAATTCTTTGGTTCGATCAAGTAGGTATAAATGATGTTGGATTGGTTGGTGGAAAAAACGCTTCGCTTGGTGAAATGTATTTAAATTTGATGCCTTATGGTGTTCGTATTCCCAATGGATTTTGTATAACTTCTTACGCATATCATTATCTTTTAGACTCTGCAGGAATAAGAGATGAAATTAAAGAAATATTGGCTGATTTAGACACTTCAAAAATGTCTAATCTTTCTGAAAGAGGACACAAAGTTAGAGAATTAATTCGTCATGCTCAATTTCCAGATGATTTGAAGAATGAAATACAGAAAGCATATATGGATTTATGTAAACAATATGGTTCAGAAGTAGATGTGGCTGTTCGTTCCTCAGCAACCGCAGAAGATTTACCTGATGCTTCCTTTGCTGGTCAACAAGAAACATATCTAAATATTAAAGGAGTCAATGATTTAATTAATGCATGTAAATTGTGTTTTGCTTCTTTATTTACAAACAGGGCAATAAGTTACAGGGTTGATAAAAATTTCGATCATTTCTCAATAGGATTATCTATTGGTGTTCAAAAAATGGTGCGAAGCGATTTAGCTTCTAGCGGTGTAATGTTTTCAATAGATACTGAATCCGGATTCAAAGATGCAATATTTATAACAGGTGCATATGGTCTTGGAGAAAATGTTGTTCAAGGTGCTGTTAATCCTGACGAATTTTATGTTTTCAAACCAACATTAAGGGAAGGATTTAGAAGTATAATTTCTAAGTCTGTTGGTGAAAAAGCAATAAAAATGATTTATGATATTGGTGGAAATAAATTTACCAAAAACGTTCCCGTTCCAGACCAAGAAAGAAAAAAATTTTGTATAAATGATGATGAAATTTTAACTCTTGCAAAATGGGCTCAACAAATTGAAGATCATTATTCAAGATTAGCGAATAAATTTAAGCCAATGGATATGGAGTGGGCAAAAGACGGAGAAAGCGGAGAATTATTTATTGTTCAGGCGCGTCCAGAAACTGTTCAATCTACAAAAAATGCTGCTGTATTAGAGACTTTTAAATTACACGAAGAAGGAACTATTTTAATAATTGGAAAAAGTGTTGGTCAAAAAATTGGTGCTGGTCCGGTTCATGTAATTAAAGATGTTAAAGATATTGGTACTTTCAAAAAAGGAGAAGTTCTTGTAACAGATATGACTGATCCAGATTGGGAACCTATAATGAAAATCGCTTCTGCAATTGTAACAAATCGTGGAGGAAGAACTTGTCACGCTGCAATTATTTCAAGAGAATTAGGAATTCCTTGCGTTGTAGGTACTGGAAAAGGTACTGAAGTTTTGAATGATGATCAGAACGTTACAGTTGATTGTTCTCAAGGAGATGCAGGTCAGGTTTATAGAGGAAAACTAAAATTTTCAATCGAAAAAGTTGAATTAGATAAAATTCCAAAAACTCGTACAAAAATTATGATGAATGTTGGAAATCCTGAAGATGCATTCACACTTTCATTTTTACCAAATGAAGGAGTTGGTTTAGCAAGAGAGGAATTTATAATAAATTCATATATTAAAATACATCCTTTAGCACTAATACATTTTGATTCTATGCGAAATGAAGTAGTTAAAAAACAAATAGAAGAATTAACTTTTGCATATAAAGATAAAAAGACTTATTTCATTGAAAAATTATCCCATGGAATTGCAAGAATTGCAGCTGCATTTTATCCAAAACCAGTTATTTTACGAATGAGTGATTTCAAATCCAATGAATATGCTAATCTAATTGGTGGAAAAGATTTTGAACCTCAAGAAGATAACCCTATGATTGGTTGGAGAGGAGCATCAAGATATTACATGGGTAATTATCGGGAAGGTTTTGCACTAGAATGTCAAGCAATTTTAAAAGTAAGAAATGAAATGGGTTTGAAAAATTTAAAAATCATGATTCCTTTCTGTAGAACATTAGATGAAGCGAACAAAGTAATTACTGAAATGTCAAGAAATGGTTTAAAGAAAGGAGAAAATGATTTACAAATTATGTGTATGTGTGAAATTCCTTCCAACGTTCTTTTAGCAGAAGAATTTTTAGAAATTTTTGATGGTTTTTCAATAGGTACAAATGATTTAACTCAATTAACTTTAGGACTAGATAGGGATTCTGAACTTTTAAGTTCAATATATGATGAAAGAAATCCTGCAGTAAAAAAATTAATATCTCAAGTCATACAGATTGCAAATAAAAAAGGAAAATATATTGGAATTTGTGGACAAGCTCCTTCAGATTATCCTGAATTTGCAGAATTTGTTGTAAGAGAAGGAATTCAAACCATGAGTTTAAATCCAGATACTGTGTTGAAAACAATATTAAACATAGCTAAATTGGAGGAGAATTTAAAATGATTAATGTAGCAATTAATGGTTTAGGAAGAATTGGTAGAATGGTTCTTCGTGCAGGTCTTTATCACCCAAATTTAAATTTCATTGTTGCAAATGATTTAACAGACAACGAAACACTAGCACATCTTTTCAAATACGATTCCACTCATGGAAAATATCATGGCGAAGTAAAATCTTATGAAGATGGAATAATGATTGAAGGTCATCAAATAAAAGTTATTTCTGAAAAAGATCCGTCAAAACTACCTTGGAAAGAATTAGGTGTGGATGTTGTAATAGAATGCACAGGCAGATTCAGAACAAAAGAAACAGCGCAACAACACATTGACGCAGGTGCAAAAAAAGTTATAATTTCCGCTCCAGCAGAAGGAGTTAAAACAATAGTTTTAGGTGTAAATGAAAATAATTACAATCCAGCAGAAGATCATATAATTAGTAATGCTTCTTGCACCACAAATTGCTTAGCACCACTAGTTAAAATTCTAGACGATGCATTTGAAATCAAAAAAGGCTTCATGACCACAGTTCATGCATATACTGCTGATCAGAACTTGGTTGATGGTCCTCATAAAGATTTAAGGAGAGCAAGAAGTGCAGGAATAAACATAATCCCAACATCAACTGGGGCTGCAAAAGCGGTTGGTTTAGTTTTACCCAAATTAAATGGTAAATTAGATGGCATTGCAATGAGAGTTCCTGTTGTCGATGGTTCAGTTACAGATTTAGTTTGTGTTGTAAGTAAAGAAATCACTGTAGAAGATGTAAATACTGTTTTACAGCACGCGGCACAAAATCAATTAAATGGAATTTTAGAATATTCAGATGAAGATCTTGTAAGTTCTGATGTTATAGGTAATCCGCATTCATCAATATTCGACTCTAAATTAACCAAAGTTTCTGGAAATTTAATTAAAGTTGTTTCTTGGTATGACAATGAATGGGGTTATTCTAATAGAGTTGTAGAATTAATATCAAGACTCTTTTAGAAAGATATATAAATGAAAAGAGACAAAATAGTCTTATTAGGGGTGAGTGAAAATGTTTAAAGTAGCGCCATTGTCAAGCAGTTTTATGTTGGTTTCTATAATTGGTATTATAATATCTACTATGTTTTTAAGTAAATTATCTTTAAATTGGGCTTTCATTGTGGGATTTATTTCAATATGTATGTTCATAGCTTCGTTCATAAGTATGGCGAAATCTCCAATTGAAGAAGAATTAATGATTGATGAACCACATGAAGTAAGAAATGCGAGAGTAAAAGTCATAAAAGGTGTTAAAAAATAAGATATTTTTGACATCTCTTAAAATTTAAATAGGTAAAATAAAATGAATAGAGTTGGTTTGTATTTTTTTGTACTTGCATCATTATTATCAATAATTGATGGTGTCTTTACTATTGTTTCTCCAGAATTACAAACCATAAAAATAATATTATTAATTTTTTCAGGTATTTTAGTAGGTGTATTTTTATTTTCTGTCGAAAAAGAATTGTTGATTGCAGGAAGTGCATTTATAATTTCTGCTTTAAGTTTATTGTTCTTACTTGGACCATATTTTCATCAGTCTCCAATTGGTGTTATGATATTAAATTTCGTTATTTTTGTTGCATCAATTGTTTTTGTTGTTGGTTTTAAGGCAATATTAGAATCTATAGGTGAAGTTGCAGGATTAGAACGTCATAAACATGAAGGCGTAACTTTTGAATTCTTGAAAGAATCTTCTTTTGAAAAAATTTGGGGTATTGTTATTTTAGTTGCAGTATCTTTTGCAATAATGCAATTGTTGCTTGAAATATTTTATGATGTTTCAAAATATGTACATTATTTACAGGCATTAGATTTAGTAATAACTGCATTATTTATTATGGATGTATTTATGATATATGAAAAATCTAAATCATTTAAACAATTTTTAAGTAAAAATTTCTTTGATATAATTGCAGCAATACCTTCCATTGGTTTATTAAGATTATTTAAAATAATTCGTGCAATAAGATTGGTTAGAATTTTTAAAGCTAGTTCTAAACTTACAGCCTTTTTCAAAATACACAAAACAACAAAATTTTTCAGCGAAGAAAGTGCAATAAAACATTATACCAAATCTGTTAAAAAACCCAAAAAGAAAAAAACTAAAACTTTAAAAAGAAAGTCTAAATCTAAAAAATAGATTTGTATAGTTCTTAGTTACTATTACATTTCAAATGGACTTTAAAATGAAGCACGACATAAAAATAACGTTAATTTTAGTTTTCATATTTCTACTATCTCAAATAATTGGTTTATTTTTTGTTGCAAACGACATAAATCAAATTAATTATATTGGAGACGAATTAGTTGTTGAACATCAAAATACTGCTTTAGGAGAACGTCCACAAGTTACAGGGAGTAATAGCGTCATTTATACATCAATAATTATATTACTAGGTACAATTATATTTTTAATTTTGGCTAAATTTAAAGCTAAAAAAATCTGGAAAGGTTGGTATTTTGTTGCAGTCATTATGGCTATGACTATAGCACTAGGTGTTTTCATTAACAATGCATTAATAGCTTTCTTAATTTCTCTACTGCTAGCTCTACTTAAAATATTTAAACCAGATGTGATAATTCACAACTTAACTGAAATTCTTATGTATACAGGTGTTGCTGTAATATTTGTTCCTTTGTTTGATTTGTTTTGGATTTCTGTATTTTTAATTTTAATATCAATTTATGATATGTATGCTGTTTGGAAAAGTAAACACATGATTACTATGGCGAAGTTTGCATCTGAAACTGAATTGTTTGCTGGTTTAAATATAAATTATAATAAAAACGGAAAAATTGTAAAACCTTCAAAAAAAGGCAAAAAAATAAAAATTAAAAGAGCAATTCTTGGTGGAGGAGATGTTGTATTTCCACTTTTTTTCTCAGGTGTTGCTATGGAACATTTACTAAAATTAGGATATTCTTTAGGAGTTGCATTTTCTTTAACTATGATTATTGTGCTTTTCTCAACATTATCTCTATACACATTATTTTATTTTTCAAAAAAAGGCAAATTTTA
The DNA here is from genome assembly GCA_964430665.1 of uncultured Methanosarcinales archaeon. Taxonomy (GTDB): domain Archaea; phylum Nanobdellota; class Nanobdellia; order Woesearchaeales; family SKGA01; genus JAQUYS01. Next base: position 60,292 of record CAYSFC010000002.1, read on the forward strand.
TCCTGCCATGCCTTTTCTTTCATCTGGTTGTTTCGTGGGTTTAGGATTTATGTCTATTTTTACTTTACTTCTATTCTAGATTTTATGAGGGCTTCGTTAAGTATATAAAGAACTTATTCTTTTCTAAAGATGGCTAGATCGGGTGGCTGACCCTCACCTGTTACGTCAAATGGGTCGTTGGATGGATCGAAGCTTGGCAGGCGGCTTGCAGATGTTTGTATGCTGTTTTAGTTTGTTTGATGCTCTGTCCTTTTTGATCGTTTGTTTTACAAACCTGGTCAGGTCCTGACGGTAGCAGCCATGAGTACACTCAATCGGTGTTTAAAGGGTTGCAGAGAGTAGAACTATTACAGACTATCATGGAAATGTTTGTGGAGTCCACTGCCAGGCGTGCCACCCTTATTCTGGTGGGCTGCGAATCGGCGGGGCAGAAGGCAGTTATTTCTTTCAGAAATTGTTTGAATTACTCAATTAAAATTGCAGGTTTACCAGGCATAGCGTTTCCAGCTTTAGCTTCTTTTGAATCATCTGCTTCTACAATTTCAGCATTTAATTCTTTAGCTAATTCTTCCAACATTTTCTTCTCCTTTTCAAAAGAAACATATTCTGGAACACTTCCAGTTTTTACAATTTTAGGAAGAATCTTCATAATGTCTTGACCATGTGATTTAAGATGGGAGTTCATAACTTTAGGAATAATTTCTTTAGGATTTGAAACATTTTTTAGAACATCTTTTAACATATCAAATAATTCGTACTTCCATTTTGCAGAAATAATTAATTTTAATTTTTTAACTTCTGTGATTCCAACTAATTTTTTAACCTGTTCAATATCTGATTTAATATTTGCAATGTATTCGTCTTCAAAATCAAAGTCTTTGTTAATTTTACTTTCATCAACTTCAGGCCAAGAAGCAATAGAAACAAATTCTTCATTACCTAATATTTTCCAATACTCTTCACATAAATGTGGACAGAAAGGAGTTAGTATTTTAACAAATATTTCTAAGTTTTCTTTACTTTCTTCTTCAGATAAATAATCAAATAATTCTCTGATTTTAATTATTGCCAAATTAAACTTCATTCTTTCAATTAAATCACTAACTTCTTTTAAAGTTAAATTAACTTTACTTGTTGTTTTTTCACTTGAACATCCTATTTTAACATTTTCGAAGTAATTTGAAACTTTAGTTAAAAATTTGTTGATTGATTCTAAACCATTATCGTTCCAATTAAAATCTGATTCAGGACCCGCAACCGAAACCAAATACATTCTTAATGCATCTGGACCAAACCTATCTAGAGTCTCTGTAATGTTAACTCCATTACCTTTTGATTTAGACATTTTAGTTCCGTCTGTTCCTTGAATCATACCTTGGTTCATCATATGAATTGCAGGTTCATCAAATTTCAATAAACCCAAATCTCTTAAAAATTTAGTATAAAATCTTACATAAATTAAATGCATACAAGCATGTTCTTTTCCACCAATGTAAAGATCAATAGGACTCCAATAATTCACTTTATGTTTATCAAATATTTCATCATCATTATTAGCATCACAATATCTTAAATTATACCAGGACGAATTTGTAAAAGTGTCCATAGTATCCGTTTCTCTTTTAGCGTCTCCACCACATTTTGGACATTTACACTTCAAAAATTCTTCATTAGTTTCTAAAGGATTACCTTCTCCAAATTTAACATCGTGAGGTAATTTAATTGGAAGATTTTCATCAGCAACTTCACCACATTTTTCACAATAAACAATTGGAATAGGTGTTCCCCAATATCTTTGACGTGAAATTAACCAATCTCTTAATTTATAATTTACAGTTTTATCTCCTTTGTTAAGTTTTGCAAGTTCTTCTGTGATTTTTTCTTTAGCTTCATTATTATCTAAACCATCAAATTTTCCTGAATTAATTAAAACTCCAGGTTCAGTATATGCTCTTTCACCATTAATAAATGTGTTAAAAATAAATTTATGATGTTCCCAAGATATTTTATTTAAAATATCTTTTTTATCAACCCAAATTAATTCATGTTTTCCAACCTCTACTTCAGAATTAATTTTATCTTCATTTTTTAATTTAATATAAAAAACAACATCATCTGTACTTTGATTTATATTTTTATTTATCCTATACCCTTCACAAAATAAATGATCACATATTTCTTTTTTTATTTCAATATTAATAAAACCAGTTTCTTCTTTAATTTCTCTTAAAATTGCTTCTTGAGGAGTTTCTTCGTTTTCAATTCCTCCTCCAACTAAAATACTATTTTCTTTTTCTTTTAATAAAAGATATTTATTTTCATTCCAATGTTCTATTATTGCAGTCACAGTTCGTCTTTGTAAAGTTTTTACATTTTCTTTTGGAGAATTAATTCCTGAAAGAATAAATTTTGGTGCAATAACTTGCTTCATAGGAATATTATATTTTTTTGCAAATTCAAAATCTCTTTGATCATGTGCTGGAACAGCCATAACCATACCACAACCATAATCAGCCAAAACAAAATTACCTGCATAAACTGGAATCTGCTCACCGGTAAGCGGGTGGCTGGCAAAGCTTCCAGTAAAAATTCCTTCTTTTTCTAATTGATCTATTTCTTCTTCACTTACAGACGTTAATTTATGAACAAATTCTTCAACTTTTTCTTTATTTTCATCAGTAACTAAATCCATTAATCTGGTGTGCTGAGCAGAAATTACTAAAAATGTAACACCCATTAAAGTATCTGGTCTTGTAGTAAATACTTTCCACCCCTCACAATTAATATCAAACACAATTTCAGTACCATAACTTTTTCCAATCCAATTTTTCTGTAATTTTTTAACTAAAGTTGGCCAATTTTCCATCTGAGACTGATCATTTAATTCTTCAGCATATTCAGTCGTTTTCAAATACCATTGAGTTAAATGTTTAACTTCGACTTTTGTATCATCATGTCTCCAACAACAACCATTAACAACTTGCTCATTAGCTAAAACAGTATTACATTTAGGACACCAATTTATAGGTGATTTTTTCCTGTAAGCTAAACCTTTTTTAAACATTTGAATAAATATCCATTGATCCCATTTGTAGAATTCAGGAGTACTTGTAGTAACTTGTCTACTCCAATCAACAGAGAAACCCATGCCTTTTTGTTGTTCTATGTAATTTTTAATTGAATTTTGAGTATATTCATGAGGGTGCATTCCTGCTTGTATTGCTGCGTTTTCTGCAGGCAATCCAAAAGAATCAAAACCAACAGGATGCAAAACATTAAATCCCATCATTTTTTTAAATCTAGCATAAACATCTCCAATAGTATAATTGAATGCGTGTCCAACATGCAATCCAAGACTTGAAGGATAGGGAAACATTTCTAAAACATAGAATTTTGGTTTTTCGTTTTTCTCAACATTAAAAATTTTAGCTTCTTCCCACTTTTTTTGCCATTTGGATGCTATTTCTTTGGAGTCCATATTAAATCAACCTACTAATAGAGATAAATAACTCTTTTATAAAGATTATTCTACAAATCTTCTTTATAAGAATTTAAGGCTTTCTATTTACAAAATTAAGGTACTTTACAACTTCAGTTACTTGTTTTACTCGTAACCTTTAAAAACTTCGTTTTGTTTCTTAAACATTAATTAATGGTGGAGTTAGTGTAATTTGGTTAGCACAGGGGACTGTGGATCCCCTAGTCCGGGTTCAAATCCCGGGCTCTGCCCCATTATTTTTGAGAGTTAACTATGTTTTCTGAACAATACTCACAATGAAAATCTTCTTCTAAACTTTTCTCTTCAGAATAATAAATAAAATCTTTCAACAAATAAATTCCGTCTAAAATATTTTTTGTTGTAATTTTATTAAATTCTTTTAATTTTATGTTATTTTCATCTAATTTTCCAACAAAAAATCCTTCTTTATTAACATAACCTATTTCGTTTCTTCCTGTTTGACCTATTATAAATCCTTCTTCACTTTCTCCTAAACTTTCATTTGCTACATAACTGAGAAGAATATCTTTGAAATCCATGTGGAAATGTAAATTGTTAATATCTTTATAATTTAAATTAGATGAAATTACAAAAAAAGGCAATTTGTAGTTCCATAAACTTTTATCTTTATATCCCTTTTCACCATGATCTGAAACAACAAAAATTGTTGTATTTTCTAAAATATTTTCTTCTTCTAAAAATTCATATATTTGAAACAAATATTTATTGTAGTACTCAGTTCTAGTCAAACCCAATGTGTTTTCATATTCTTCCCCATGACCATAAATAAATTCTTGTAAGAAGAATAAATTATCTCTTCTAAGAACTTTTTTAACATCTTCAATCAAAATTAAATCTTCACATCCTTGTTGATATTCCAATGAATGTATACAAAGATGATTTGGATTGTTTTCATCATATTCTTGTAAAAATGTTAAATCTTTCCAATTATAAGCGCCAATTAATAATCCGGGTTGTGTAACTGAAGATGCTACGTGCGTTTCATAGTTATGATAATTAAAAAAATCAATTAAATTTCTTTTTCCAAGAACATATCCATATTTCTTATTCCAATTATCAATATAACATTCAAATGGAATTAAATATGAATTAAACATTGTCCAAATTGTTGAACGACTATCTTGATTGTTAGTATAATAATTATTAAATTGATGTGTGTTTTTTTTAACTTTTAGAAAAAAGTTTTCTTCATTAGGAACTTTAGATAAATCTTTCCAAAAAGTATTATATGATGTTTGTTCCATAACAAAAACAAGTATTCTTTGATTTGATGAAATGTTGTAAGTATCATATTCCCTAAGTTCTTTATTAAATTTTGAAATTTCTTCTTCATTTAAATTATTCTTAGAATAATTAAGTTCTAAGGTTAAATAATTTGATGTTTGAATTTCTTCAGTTAAAGTATTAATATAAATATTTGAAATTGTGTTCGGATTAAATATTAAAAATACAAATCCTATGAAAACTAAAACATAACTTAAATATAAAAAATATTTTTCATAAGGAATTTCTTTAAAACTAATCCAAATTAAAATTCCAATAGCTAAAGGAAGTATAATCAAATATTTTAACGGAATTATTGATTTAAAAAGAAATGAAATTGTTTCCCAATTAGCACTATTAAAAGAATACCTCATAACAAGTGAATCTTCTAAAAAAATTGAATTAAATGCAAAAATTAGAAAATGAGGTATAAATAATAAATAAAAACTGATTTTGTTAAATTTTATATTAGATGATAAGGAAGTAAGGAGATAAATTATTCCTAAAAACATTGAATCTACAAAAAAATTAGAGAATATTGCTGTGTAATTTCGACTAAACAAGAATTTTAATAGCATAAGGAGTAAAATAGATATAATTACCAGTCTAAACCTGTTGTTCTTCTTATCTACTAAATCCATGATTATTTTTTCATACTTTCATTTATAAAGGTATTGAGTACAAAGATTTATAAATGAAACAACTTCTCTATACAATATCCGTCCGAGTTAACGCGTATAGGATGATCTTTATGATTTCTATGTTAACTTACTAAGCGGTTGCTAAAATCCGTAATATCTGGTTTTGGCTAAAAAACGTGATATAAAATGGCAGAATTTAGACACATTGTAAGAGTAATGAACACCGATATTAAAGGTGAAAAACAACTCTATCTATCTTTACAAAAGATTAAAGGAGTTGGCGATATGTTCGCTCAAGCTATTTGTCATCTAGCAAACCTAGATTGTTCAATGAAAGCGGGTGAATTAACAGACAAAGATGTTGAAAAACTTGAAAAAGTTATCAAAAATCCTGTTGAATCAGGCATACCTTCTTATTTTCTAAATAGACAAAACGATTATGAAACTGGAAAAGATATGCACTTATATTTAGCAGATTTAGATTTCATAAAAGATGAAGATATCAAAAGGCAAAAAATGTTGAAGTCATACAAAGGTATGAGACATCAATGGAGATTGCCTGTACGTGGTCAACGAACTGGATCTAACTTCCGTCCTAACAAAGGAAAAGGTGGTGCAGTTAAGAAAAAAAGCACTGTGAGAAAATAGGTGAATAGAAATGGGAGATCCAAAAAAAATTCGAAAAAAGTATGAAACGCCTAGACATCCTTGGATTAAATCAAGAATCGAAGATGAAAGACGATTAAGATTTGAATTCGGTACACGTAATAAGAAAGAAATTTGGAAGATGGAAACAATCTTGAAAAATTTCAAAACTCAAGCAAAAAAACTTATTATTCTTAGAACTGAACAATCAGAAATTGAAACAAAACACTTGTTTAGACGAGTCAAAGAATTAGGACTGGTAACTGAAGAAGTTACATTCGATCTAATATTAGGCTTAAATTTAGATAATTTAATGGAAAGAAGATTGCAAACTTTAGTTTACAAAAAAGGTTTAGCAAGAACAATTAAACAAGCTAGACAATTTATTGTACACGAACACATTTTAGTAGATGGCAAGAAAATTACTTCACCATCTTATTTAGTTTCTTTAAAAGAACAGTCAACAATTGAATTTTCAGCAAAATCTTCATTATTTAGCGAAGAACACCCTGAAAGAGCAATTCCAGAAAAAGAAGAAATTAAACCTAAAAAAGAAATTAAGAAAGATAAAGAATTAGAAGAATTAGAGTCTATTGAAAAAGAAGTGGGTGAAAAAATATGAAACCAACACATTCAAAATCAGATAGAAAAGATATTCGTTGGGGAGTAGTACACATTTATGCATCCTACAACAACACAATATTACACGTTACAGATATCACTGGAACAGAAACATTAACTTTAGCATCAGGTGGTCAAGTTGTAAAATCAGACAGACTTGAATCAAGTCCAACTGCTGCAATGACTGCCGCAAAAAAAGTTGCAGAAATTGCTAAAGAAAAAGGTTTATCTGGTTTACACATAAAAGTAAGAGCTCCAGGTGGTCATAACGGACCTATGAATCCAGGACCAGGTTCTCAAGCAGCTGTTAGAGCGCTATCGAGAATGGGTTTAAGAATTGGATTTATCGAAGATGTAACTCCTATACCACACGGCGGATGTCGAAAAAAAGGTGGTAAGAGAGGAAGAAGACCATAAAATTAGAGGTGAAGAACTGAGTTCGTCATCTTGACTTTAAACAACTCGAGGTGAAAAACTCAATGTTTATCATCTCGACTTTAAACAACTCGAGGTTTTAAAATGAAATTAACTGATATAGAACAAAAGGAAAATAAAGTTTCATTTGTTCTCAAAGATACAACGGCAGTTTATGCAAATACTTTGCGTAGATTGATGATTAGTGAAGTTCCGACAATGGCTATCGAAGATGTGAATTTCATCAAAAATGATTCAATTCTTTATGATGAAATTCTGGCTCATCGATTAGGTCTTGTTGTTTTGAAAACTGATTTGAGCTCATATAATATGCAGAGCGTATGCTCTTGTAAAGGGGTTGGCTGTGCTCAATGTCAATTAAAATTAACTTTAGATGTACAAGGACCAAGAACAGTTTATGCAAGCGACATAATTTCACAAGATCCAAAAGTTGTTCCTGTTTTTCCTAAAACAATGATTACAAAATTGTTAGATGGACAAAATTTAACTATTGAAATGACTGCAGTATTAGGTGTTGGTAAAGAACATTCAAAGTGGAGTCCAGGTCTTGCATGGTATTATAATGAACCAGTTATTAAAGTAAATAATAAAAGTAAAAACTTTAATGAAGTAAAAGATAAATTTCCAGAACAAATATTTAATAAAAAAGGAGAAATTGATACAAGTTTGATTAATTCACCACAACTAATTGATGCATGTGTTGATATTGATCCAGATGTGGTTTCAATAACATTTAATGATAATTCATTTGTTTTTATGGTTGAATCTTTTGGAGCGTTAACACCAAAAGAAATAATTACAAATGCAATAGATGTTTTTGATAAACAAATTTCAATTTTTTCAAAATTGATAAAGGAAATTTAATTACAATCCAGTCGATCAAATGATTGGCGAAAGTGTGGAAATTCCACATTTGTGTTGCTTTGCAACAAATAAGTAAAGGGGTTTTACCCATGAAAAGAATAAAGAACAACGAAATAATGCAAGTAATTAATGATTTGAAAGTACTTGCTATAGAAAACAAAGTGCCTCTTTGGAAAAGAGTGGCTGTTGAACTTGGAAAGCCTTCAAGACAAAAAAGAGAAGTGAATTTATTCAAATTAGACAAGCACTCTAAAGAAGGAGATGTAATTATTGTACCTGGAAAGGTTTTAGGTACAGGCGAAATGTCAAAGAAAATAACTGTTGCTGCATTATCTCTTTCAGAATCAGCTAAAGAAAAAATACTTGCTGCAAATGGAAATGTAATTTCAATAAAAGAATTGATGCAGAAAAATCCAAAAGGCAGTAAAGTTAAGATAATGGGGTAATTAAAATGATAGTTATTGACGCAAAAAATTTAATTCTTGGAAGATTTGCTACATATGTTGCTAAACAAGCTTTACTTGGCCAAGAAATAAAAATAATTAATGCAGAAAAAGCAGTTATTTCAGGTTCACGAGCTAATGTTTTAAAAGATTTAAAACAAACAAGAGCTAGAGGAACTCCTGCTAAAGGTCCTTTTATACCAAGAGAACCAGATAGATATGTTAGAAGAGTAATTCGTGGAATGCTTCCATATAAACAAGCAAAAGGAACAGAAGCATATAAACGAGTTCTTTGTTACAAAGGAATACCTGAAGAATTTAAAGATATCAAACCAGTTGATATGAGTGCTTATTCTGCTGATAAATTGACAACAATGAAATACGTAACAGTTGATGAGGCTATGCGTTTTAGTTAGGTGATTATTATGAAAAAAATAGTTATAAGTGGTAAGAGAAAAAGTGCAATTGCACGTGCTACTGTTACTAAGGGAACTGGAAAAGTAAAAATTAATAATTTAGATCTTTCAGTTTATGAACCTTTAATTGCAAGACTCAGATTACAAGAACCTTTGATACTTGCAGGGAATGTTATTAACAAATACGACATCTCACTTAATATAAATGGTGGAGGCGTTATGAGTCAAACTAGTGCAGCTAGATTAGCAATTGCTAGAGGACTTGTTGAAGTTGAACCAAAACTTAAGGAAGCTTTCGTAAATTATGACAGACAATTATTAGTTGCAGATGTACGTAGAAAAGAGTCAAGAAAACCAAATTGTAGCGGAAAAGCGAGATCCAAAAGACAGAAATCGTACCGTTAATTTTTTTATTTTTATTAATTAAAATTTAAGAGGCCAAAAATGATAATTCCAATCAGATGTATTAGTTGTGGAAAACCTATAGGTCACCTGTGGGAGGATTTTAAATCCCGAGTTCAAAATGGTGAAAATAGAAAAGAAGTTCTAGACGAACTAGGTTTAGAAAGATATTGTTGTAGATCTATGTTTATATCTCATGTTGATTTAATAGATACTGCAGCACATTTCAAAAAATGTTGAAAAGAGGTAGACCGACTAAAAGTATTGTTAGAAATAGATTAGTCGAGATATTGTATGTTTTAGGTAGGGAAACTGCTTACAACCTACATAAATTTTATTTAGAAATCTTTGGGAAAATTTCTCAAAGGAATATTTATTATCAGCTTCAAAAAGGAGTTGATTTAGATTTATTTCAAGTTGAAGAAAAACTTGATGAAAAAGGAAATTTTTCTTGGGGTGAGGTGGCAAGAAAAACTTACTATAAATTGGGTAAGGCTGCAAGCCCACAAATTGA
>CAYSFC010000002.1:70155-90398 GCA_964430665.1 uncultured Methanosarcinales archaeon
AAAATTAATTAATTTTTCTTTTTTTTCTTCCATTTTTCCAGTTTGAATTTCTATTTTAGAATTTAATTTATTTTGGATCAACCAATAATCAGAAGGAATTATTTCATCTTCATTTAATTGGTCTAAAGAAAACCATTTTAATTTTCCATGAGGAGAAAGCTTGAATTTTTCTTCATCTGTTTTCATTTTTACAAAGTTTAGAATGAAAGAATGTTGAATTGAATCATCTTTTTTAACATGTTCATGAAATATAGAACAGAATTTCTCAAACTCTGCATCTATTCCTGTCTTTTCCAAAATATGTCTTTTAGCAGCTTCTTCAAAACTTTCTTCGAGTTTAATTTTTCCACCAATCATAGACCAGTAATTTTGATAAGGTCTTTTGTTACGTTTAATTAAAAGAATTTTATTATTATTAATTAATGCAACTAAAATAACTGGTAAAGGACTATGTTTATCTTCAATTATATTTGTTAAAATAGGAATATATTTTTCAGCTTCTGTAGTAAGAGAATAAAAATCTCCTTCTTTTTGAATTAAACCTTCTTTTCGCATCTGATCTAAATGATAACTAACCATATTTGAACGAATTTTAACACTCTTCTCTATTTGATTAAATTTAAGTTTAGAGTTCTCACTAAATAAACTAAATATTTCTTTTCGTTCTTTTTTAGCTAGCGAACTTATAGTCTTCATTTAGTCAGGAAAACTCGAGGAACTATTTAAATAATACTTATAATGTTTTTAAATAAGTGATAATATGAATGATTTAAAAGATAAGGCTCATTATGTTGCTGTTACAGGGATTGTTTGCAAAGAAGATAAATTTCTTATTTGTAAACGAAGTATGAAGGAGAAAATATTTCCAGGAAAATGGTGTGTTCCGGGTGGAAAATTACAACAATCAGACTTCATAAATACAAATAAAGATACTGATTCACACTGGTTTGATGTCTTAGAAAAAACACTCAAAAAAGAAATAAAAGAAGAAACAAATTTGGAAATAAATAATATAGGATATGTCTCAAATTTAGCTTTAATTAGACCAAACGGACATTCTACAATAATATTAAGTTTATTTGCTGATTTTAAAGAAGGCAAAGTTAAATTACAGGAAGATGAATTAATAGATTATGCTTGGGTTAATTTAGAAGAAGCTAAAGACTATGATTTAATAGATAATATATATGAACAACTAGAAAAAGTAGCGTCTCTTAGGAAATAATTATAAATGAGTTTGTATAAGATTGTTACATGTTAAGAAAAATTCAATCTGCTTCAATTAAAAATAAACGTGTGTTTATTAGGTGTGATTTTAATGTTCCAACAAAAGATGGAAAAGTTTTAGATGATTATAGAATAAAAAATTCCATTGAAACAATAAAATATGTTCTAAAGAAAAAACCTGAACAAATTATTCTAGCAAGTCATCTAGGAAGACCGGAAGGCTACGAAAAGAAATTATCTTTAAATCCAATAATTAAAGTTCTTGAAAAATATTTGAAAAGAAAAGTTTATTTTGCAGACAGTGGAATTATTCCCAAAGAAAAAATAGTTCTTTTAGAAAACTTAAGATTTCATGCCGAAGAAAAAGAAGGTTCTAAATCATTTGCGAATTACCTTTCTGCCTATGTTGATATTTATATTAATGATGCTTTTGGAACAGCACATAGAAAAGACACTTCAGTTTATGAACTACCCAAATTATTGCCTTCTTACGCTGGATTGTTAATTCAAAAAGAAATTAAAAATTTAAAATTAAAACAGAAAAAACCAACAGTAGCAATATTTTGTTCATTAAAAGTTAAAGATAAAATTCCTTTCTTGAAAAAATTATTAAAAGAAGTAGATAAAGTAATAATTGCAGGTGCAACTGAGTTCACTTTCTTCAAATCACAAGGAGTTGAAGTTGGAAAATCTTTTGTGGAAGAAGAATCTTTCTCGGAAGTTGATAAATTACTTAAAAAATATTCTTCTAAGATTATTTTCCCCGTAGATTTTGTAGGTATTGCTAGAAATAAAAAAATAAGTGCTCCTTTTGATGAAATTCCCAAACAAATGAATTGTCTTGACGTAGGTCCTAAATCAGTTAAATTATTTAAGGCTGTTTTGAAAAGTGCTAAATCAATTATATGGAATGGATCTTTAGGAAAGTTTGAAGAAAAACCTTTTGATAAATCCAACAATGAAGTTGGTAAGTTTGTCGCTAAGTTAAATGTTGACACTTTAATTTGTGGCGGAGATACTGTTTCTTCTTTGAGTAAAATAAAATTTAATAAAAAGAAAACATATTTTTCCACAGGCGGCGGGGCTGCTTTAAAGTTTTTAGCTGGTGAGAAAATGCCTGCTTTAGAAGTTCTGAAGAAGTAATATTATTAACTTTTCTCTCTTCTTAAATAATTTCCAATATCTAAATTATTTTGATATATTTTTCTATTACCTTCTCTCTTTTTTATAGCGTAACCAAGAACTTCTTTTTTTTCATTCAAAACAATAACTCTTTTAGCTGAAGAACCTTTAATTATATTTTCAGGAAATAAATCTCTTCCACATCCAAACAACCATGCAGATTTATCATTAACATATATTTTATCATCAGTATATTTAGCTAAAATTTTTATTAAAGCAATAGATGGTTTGAATATTTTTTTACATTCTCCCAAAAAAACACCTACAGAGAAAGGATCTAACTTTATATTTTTAATCAAATCTCTTAATTTTGGATCAATTAAAAAGTATTGTCTCCCGAGTTTTATAACTTCTTCAAAAGGAAATTCCATATCTGTCCAAGTCCTAATATACTTCTCAAATTCATCCATACACATCAAAAAAGAGGTTAAGTTTTTATATTTACTCATTTTTTCATAACCATGGCGAGTAAAACTGCAATTTTCAAGAAACTTCGTAAAAAAAATGCAAAAGAACATATTAGAAGTCTTTTTGAACAACAACAAAATGCTTTGCTTGAAGATATGTCCCTCGCTCAAAGATATACGGATATTATTAGAAAAATATCAATGTCTTTTAAAATCAAACTTCCAATAGAAGTAAAAAGAAGTTTTTGTAAACATTGTTATAGTGTTTTTCCTGCTTCAGGAAGAGTTAGGTTGCAAAATGGAAAAGTTGTAAAATATTGTGAAAAATGTAGAAATTTCACTAGAATTCCATATAAATGAACCCTGTGCTACTCGAATTCTGTCATCAAGGCATCGTGCCCGCTCTAGAACCTTAAGGACACAGGGTAGATTGTTGTTAATTTTTTACAATTTAAATACCTACCTATAATATTTATATATTCTTGTAGATTTGTTAAGAATGGTGAATTTAAATGAAATCAGAAAAAATTCAAAAAATAGTGGAATTAACAAAACAATTGGTTGCGTTTCGATCAGAAACTAAAAATCCAACAAAAGTTAACGAAGCTCATGAATTTTTACAAAATTATATTCAAGAGAGAAAAGATGTTGATGTAAAAATATTTGAAAAAAATAACGTAAAATCATATTATTATACACGCAAAAATGTTTCTGGAAAAGAAATTTGCTTATGTGGACACATTGATGTAGTTCCTGCAAATGACGAACAATATACACCTACTTCAGATGAAAAATATATTTATGGTAGAGGCTCTGGTGATATGAAGGCAGGAGTTGCAGTAATGACACAAATATTCTTAGAAAACTCCGACAAAAATATTTCTCTACTTATAACAGGAGATGAAGAAGTTGGAGGACCTGATGGTGCAGGATATGTTTACGACAAAATAAATCCTACTTTAATGTTAATTTGTGAGCCTAGTTCAAATAAAATGATTCTAACAGAAAAAGCAGCTACATGGTTAGAGCTTGAAGTTAAAGCTCCTGGTGGACACGCAAGTAGACCTTGGCAAGCAAAAAACGCAATCGACATTTTAATAGATATAATCTCAGATATCCGTGCAAAAATTCCAAGAAGGTTAGAAGAGTGTTGGGAAAATACTATGAATATTGGTGCTTTTGTTGGAGGAGATTATGTTATTGAAGAATCTGATGTAAAATTAAATTCTGCAAATAAAATTGCTCAACATGCTAAATGTAAATTAGATTTCAGATTAACTGAGAAAACCCAAATTGATGAGTTAATTCAACAAGTGCAAAAATTAATTGATAAAAAAGAAAAAGATTTAGGAGAAAAATATTCACTTTCTTTAAAAAAATGTACGCACGTAGATTTAATGCACACTGTTTCAGACAATCCCTATGTGATGTCTTTTAGAAAAGTTTTAAATTCGTTGGGAATTGATGATTCTCCTACAAAAGAACACGGTGCTAGTGATGGAAGATTCTTTTCAAAAAAAGGAATACCTGTAATTTTATTTGGACCTAAATCAACAGGATATCACGCAGATAATGAAAAAGTTGAAATTGAATCAATAATAGAAACTTTTGAAGTTTTAGAAAAATTTATTCATCAAAACTAAATAAATCTGTTTGACCAGTTTTCATTAATTTGTCAACCATTTCTTTTTCTTCTTTCAATCTTATTTTTCCTAACTCTTTAGAGGTTTTTAGATTTAATTCTTTAAATTCTCTTTTTTTGTTTTCAATATCATGTGTACATATAAATTTAATTCCTTTGAATGCACTACCTACTTTGAATTTTCCTGCATATAAAAAATGACGTATGAATCCTGCCACACCCCAATCAGCAATTAAATCTGCGTCTTGCAAAACTTTGATTTCAATACTTTTATTTTTTAATTTATCTCCTCTGTTTGCATGATGTCTTGCAATTTCACAAACTTCATCAATAAATTCTTTTGAATGTCCTTCTTTTTTTAGAATACTTTTTATTATTGGAACGCCTAATTCAGGATGTTTTTCCCATTCTTCTTTTATTGTTTCTTTTTTACCATGTGAATTAAACAACTTAGATGACTTAAGTTTAATTTTTCCTATATCGTGTAGAATTGCAGCAACCAAAACTTGCTTTCTTTTAACTTTTAGATCTAAACCCTTCATTATTTCTTTTGCAGATTCATAAACTTGAACACTATAATACGTTTCATCATGAGGTCCTCTGTGAAAATGAGTGGTCCTCTTGTATCTTTCTTTAACTATAGAATAAAGTTTTTTGTAATCAGGATGTTTATCCTTTTGATTCATGTTTAAAGGTTACTTTTGTTTATTTATAAATATTTTCAACATAATATCGAAATGTTTATATAGTAGTTATGCATTATAATGCATTATGCCAAGACCAAGAAAACTAAAATTTGTTGACTTTAATCCAAATATAACTTACTTTAAACCACAAGGAGTGCCTTTAAGTACTTTAGATGAAGTAGTATTAGGTTTGGATGAAGTAGAGGCATTAAGGCTATTTGATATTAAAAAAATGAGCCAAGCTGATGCAGCAAACGAAATGAAAATTCATCAATCAACATTTCAAAGAACATTGGTTAGAGCAAGAGAAAAACTATCTGATGCTCTGATTAATGGAAAGGCAATAAAAATACATGGAGGTGATATTATGCCAGGTGGAGATAGAACAGGTCCTCAAGGAAAAGGTCCAAAAACAGGAAGAGGTTTAGGCTACTGTAGTGGAAGCGACAAACCAGGTTTTGAATCTGATGAACCTACACAAGGTTTAGGATTAAACAACGGATTTAGACGAGGAAGAGGACAAGGTAGAGGAAGAAATAGAAATTAATTAGTTTTAATTTCGGGGGAAATAGTTTGGATAAAAAAATATTTGCGAATTTAAAAGATTCGTTTTTAAGAGCAGGCAAATCATTATTTTTTAATTCACCCATAATTATAGGTGTTTTAATATTAATAGGATTAGCTAGAAATTTAATTGCTCTTGAAAATTATTCCAAATTATTTTCAAACTCTTTTTTAGATTCATTTATAGGTGCTTCTTTAGGAAGTATTTTAGCAGGAAATCCTATTACTAGTTATGTGGTAGGAGGGGAATTACTTAATCAAGGAATATCTTTAATTGCAATTACTGCTTTTTTAGTTTCATGGGTGACTGTTGGTTTAGTTCAAATGCCTGCAGAGATTTTGTTGTTAGGTAAAAAATACGCGATTACGAGAAATGTTGTTGCTTTCTTTTCTTCAATACTAGTTGCAATAATAACGGTCGGGGTGATTTCATTAATATGATTCCTGACGAAATTAAAAATCCACTGAAATTTTTAGGAGTTGTTTTAATAATATTACTTACAATTATGTTTGTAAATTTTGAAATATTTACATCTTCACTAATCTATACATACAAATTATTTTTGAATCTAATACCAACTTTATTATTAGTCTTATTGATGATGGGTTTATTTAACTTTTTCATCAAGCCAAAACATTTAATAAAATATTTGGGAAAGAAAAAACCTATTCGTGCTTGGCTAGTATCATCATCATTAGGAATAATAAGTTCAGGCCCAATTTATCTTTGGTATCCTTTATTGTCTGAAGCTAGAGATAAGGGTGTAACAAATAATTCAATAACTATTTTTTTATATAATCGAGCAGTAAAGCCTGCCTTAATTCCTCTAATGATTTTTTACTTTGGTTGGATTTATGTTGTAGTTTTAACTATTGTTATGATATTTATTGGCGGATTAAATGGGTATTTTGTTGAAAAAATTATGGAGATGAAAAAATGATAATTGCAATAGGTTCTGAAGGTAAAACTTCTGAAGATTTAGTTAGTGATGTTTGTGGTAGAGCAACATATTTTCAAATATATAAAAATGGAGATTTAATAGAAGTTATTAAAAATCCTTTTAAAATAGGCGGTGGAGGAGCAGGTTCAGCAGTTGCAAAAATGCTTGTTGATAAAGGTGCAGAATTAGTTATTTGTGGAAAATTAGGAGATAATATGACTGAATGGCTAATTTCTAAAAATGTTTCTCACAAAGAATTAAAAGGTATGCCTATCAAAGAGGTATTGAAATGAAATTATTAGTGCCTTTATTAGATAACAATTCTTTACAATCAAATATTTCAGATCATTTTGGACACGCACCATATTTTGGAATTTACGATTTTGAAGATAATTCCTTGAAAATTGTTGAAAATAAAATTAATCATGATGATTTACAAAAATCAGCAATACATCAAATTAAAGAATTATTAGATATAGATATAATTTTCGTTAAGAATATTGGTAGAAAAGCAATATTGAATGCCAAAGAAGTTAATATTTCATTGAAAACAGGTGATTATCACATAGTCCAAAATGTGCTTCAAAATTTTAAAAAACTTAACAATCAAGTTGAAGATTGTGGACACGAACACTAAAATGATACAAACTAGAAAATCTTTAGTAGGTAAATTATTCGACAAATTAAGACTTAATGAAAGATTTCACAAATATGAAACTATTTATTTCAACAAAAATTCGAAAGTAATATCTCCTGTTGAAGCAACTGTTGCATTTTTAGGCGATATTGACGATGCAGGAAATATAATTTCAAAAAACAACAAAAAAATAAGTTTGTACGATGTTATGGGTAAACAAGCAAATAATTTTCTCAATGGAAATTACATAAATTTGTATTTGAGTCCTTTAAACAAACATTTTTGGGTTACTCCTGCAGAAGGTAAATTTATTTATACTCAGAAAAATGAAGGAAAGGCTAAAATTCCAATATTTTTAGGTTTAGAAAATATTTTAGGAATTGAAATGTTTTCCAAAGCTGTAGAAAAAAATGCATCCATTGCATCAATATTTCAAACAAAAAAATATAAAATAGCTATGATTGCTGTTGGCTCCTTAAACGTTAATGGAATTACTGTTGATTATGAAGATTTCAAGAATTATTCTAAAGGAACTCCTTGCGGATATTTTAATCTTGGTTCAAGTATGTTGCTTTGTTTCGAAAATAAAAAAAAATATTCTTTTAAAATAGGAGATAAAGTTGAGATTGGTGATAATTTGTGTCTTTAAAAATAAATTTTGAATGTGATGTGAAACCTTCAGATATAGATGAATTTGGACATTTGCATAATAGTTCTTTTCCAGAGTATTTTGATAGAGCCAGGGAGAATTTGCAAAATAAATTAAACCTTTCAAATACCAAACTTATAAGTCAAAATGTGGGTTTATTAATCAATGAAGGCATTTATAAATATAAAAATCAAGTAAAAGTTAACAACAAATTGAATATTTCTGCAGAATTAAAATATGCTGGTGGTGTCAAATGTTTTATTGAATATGAAATGAAATCTAAAGATGTGTTGATGTCTACAGCTAAAACAACTCATTATTTCTTTGATTTACAAAAACAAAAACCCATAAAACCTTTAGAAGAATTTCTTGATTTGTTTTGATTTACAAAAACAAACATTAATAAAATAAAATAAATTCATATTTATAAAATGAAATTCAACAAAAAAAACAAATTTCTTCAACTTTGGCTAATTATAGGAATAATTGCAGGTTTTGCAAGTGTTGTTTTTTTCTCTATAACTTATTTAAATGAAAAGTTATTATGTGATTTATCTTGTCGTTCTAGAAATGAAGTTACATTAATATTAATATTAATATCTTTATTTGGAATGTTTGTTGGTAGTTTTACATATTATTTTATTTCTGAAAAATATGAAAAAAAATTAATAAAAATACATAAAGATGCTTCTAAAACGTTGAATTTTTTAGATCCTGACTTAAAATTAATTTTGAATACTTTGATCTCTAACAAATGTGTTTTAACACAATCAAAATTAGGTATTAAAACAGGACTTTCTAGAGTTAAACTTTCAAGATTATTAAATACTTTGGAAACTAAAAATATAATCAAAAAAACAAATCAAGGATATACAAATAAAATAGAGTTAGAGAAAGATTATAAAGATATTTTTTTAGATTGAATCTTTGATTTCATTTATTGAAACAAACATTTATATTTGATTTCATCTTATGAAACATCCAGGTGTTATAAAAATGAAAACAAACTACATTTTATTAATTTCATTTATGGTGCTATTAATTTTCACTTCGTGTGAATTAAATTCAGTTGAATCTTCTGACAATATATCTAATCAAGATTCTATTGAAATTTTCACAATAAAATCCAATGGAGAGTTTGATGAAGATTTTTGTGTTAAAAGTGGTTTAAAAGATAAGGTTATTATGTTAGAATCAAAATATTGTGGTCATTGTCAAACAACAAAACCAGTCTTCTTAGAAGCTTGTCACGAATATGATGTAACACCCATCATGTTAGATCTATCTGTACCTGAAGATAGAGAAATTATGGAATCATATAATCTTCAAGCAGTTTATACTCCCACATTTATTTTTGGTTGTAAGCATTATGTTGGTGCCAAAGATAAAGATGCTTATTTAGAGTTATTATCAACTTTTGAAGGTGATAAAAATGAATAAGAAAAAAATAAAAGAAACTAAACTTAAATTTTATCATTCTAAAAAATTCTATGTTTCAACATTAGTATTTTTGGTAATTATTTTAACATTTATTTTTTTAAAGAACGTTTCACCAGATTCTTTAGAACAAATAAGTTCATCATTACCTTTACCAATTTTTACATTCTTAGTTGCTTTAGTTGATGGATTTAATCCTTGTAATTTATTTGTACTAACTCTTTTATTATCATTATTATTAACAGAATCTCATTCAAGAAAGAAAATATTTGCAGTTGGTTTTACATTCATAGGGGTAGTGTACATATTCTATTATTTATTTATGGCTACTTGGTTGAATGTGTTTAAATTTATTGGATTTATAACTCCATTAAGATTAGCAATAGCTTTTTTAGCAATAATTGCAGGATTGATAAATTGTAAAGAATATTTTTTCTATAGAAAAGGAATAACTTTAATGGTTCAAGATTCACAAGTGGGGCCTCTGAAAAAAAGAATAAATAAATTGGCTGACATGATAAATACAAGTTCTGTCGGAACGCTAATTTTTGCTTCTGCAGGATTGGCAATTTTTGCATCTTTAGTAGAGTTACCATGTACTGCAGGATTTCCTATAATTTACACAGGTATTTTAACAGGTATGTCTTTAAGCGGCTTTATACATTATTCTTATTTAGCCTTATATAATTTAGTCTATGTTTTACCATTAATAATAGTAATAACTATTCTAGGTTATACATTCAAAGGAAGGCAAATAGGTAAAGAAAAAATGGCTCTAATTAAGTTTATAGGTGGAGCTATAATGTTAATATTAGGACTTATATTGCTTATAAACCCTGGTTTAATAGGTTTATAATTTTTTTATTTCTTTAATTTAGTATATATTGACTACTCACTAGTAACTATAAAAACGAAACATTTATATATTAGTACTACTCAACAATAGTTACTGGTGAGATAATGGTTAAAAAAAGACTTGAAGATGATATGGGGCTTGTTGTAGCTCCTTTAAGTTTATTTTCTTCTTATTGTGAAGATATTTTATTAAGTGTAAATTCTGATAATGGAATGTTTAGCTGCGAATATTCTTTATTCGGTAAAGACAATAAACACTTATCAAAATCAGATGTTGATGAATTAAGTGTTGGCGAAAAAGTACAATTCAAGGGTTATGAACCTTCTTATGTTGCAAACCAAATGAATTTACCTATTGAAGTTGCAAAAGAGTTTGCTTCTGCAATGACTGAAGATCTAATAAGAGAATCTGGACTCAAATTAAACAAATCTTACGAAATTAAATCAATTCATGAAGGTGTTAAAGATGAATAAACTAACAATTAATTTGGGGAAGGGTGTAATTTTACAAGCTCCAATAAAGCTTAATATGACTTTAGAAGAGTGGCTAAGAATGACAGATTACATTAATTCATTAATAAAATTAAGCGGTTCCGAAAAGAAACCCCTTAGAAAATTAAAAATTTAAGGTGAGAAAATGAGTGATGATCATGAAGAATATGATGAAAATCTTTTTGAAGATTTTGGCGAAGGATTTGAAGACGAATTTGATGCAGTAAGTGAAAAAGTTTATGAAGATTCTTTTAAAGATCCTAAAGAAATCATGCAGGAAAATGAAAATGCTTCAAATGAATTTTTAGAGGAAGAAGAAATTGACGAATCTGAATATGAATTTGACGTTGTTGTTGGTGGTAGAGATAAAAAACCAATAATGAGTGCACTAAATAAAGGAAAATTATCCAAATATGAAATGGATGATTTATTAAATCAATTATAGTTTTACGAGAATCCCTGGGCTTTCATCTTTCAGAAAACTCACCTCACACACCTTTTCAACTGCTCAGGGATTTTCTTTCTTTATACACAAAATTTTTAAAGATGGTTCTGATTTCTTAATTCATGACAATAATATCTCAAGGAGCAGAAGCAACAATCACATTAAAAGATGGAAAAATATTCAAATCAAGAATATCCAAATCTTATAGAAATAATATTCTAGATGATAAACTTCGTTCTTCTCGAACTAAAATCGAAAAAAAAGTCATTGAAAAATTAAATTCTTTAGGAATTAATGTGCCAAAATTTTTTGGAATAGAAAATAAATATGATTTAGTTATTGAATTTATTGAAGGAGAAAGATTAAGGGATGCTTTGTCAAAAAACACAGAAAATAAAAAATATTTAAATCTTGTAGGTGAATGGCTAGCAATTATGCACAATGAAGGCATCATTCACGGAGATTTAACAACTTCAAACATATTATTAGACAAAAATAAAAAAATATTCTTAATAGATTTTGGATTGTCTTTCTTTTCAAAAAAAATTGAAGATAAAGCTGTAGACATACACTTATTAAAACAAGCAATAAAAAGCACTCATTATCAAAATGTAATTGAATTTTATGATGAATTCGTCAAAGGATATAACTCTGAAACTGAAAATCCTGAAGTTTTTGAAAGATTAAAAATAGTTGAGAAAAGAGGAAAAAATAAGGGTTAATTTTATTAATGAAACTGTTTCTCTCAAGATATGAAAAAATTAATTTATTTAATTATACTTATTTTACTTTTACCATCAGTGTTTTCTTTAAGTACAAATACTCACAGCATAACTCTTCTTTCAGTTTCAGAATTAGAAAATGGTTCATATAAAGGAAATACTGCAAAATTATATTTAACTTTAAAACCAGGTACAGGTTCAGTATATATCGATTCATTTCCTTTAGCACAAATAGATACCCAATTATCCACTAAATTAGCAAATGATGTTGCTTGTTCAATTTCTACAATGGATTGTTCAAAATATGATTTTTTTTACAAAATAGATGTAGGTTCTTCAATTGTTAGTGGTCCAAGTGCTGGAGGTGCAATAACTTTATTAACATTATCTATCTTAGAAAATAATCCTGTAAATGAGTCAATAGCCATGACTGGAATGATTTCTTCAGGAGGAATAATAACTCCTGTTGACGGAATTTATGAAAAAGTTAAAGCTGCGTCAGAAGATGATGAAATAAAATTAGTTTTTATTCCTGATATTGCGCTAGACAATCCTTTCGGAAATTTTTCAGAAAATAAAACAATTCTCACAATGGAAAATCTTTCTAAATATAATGTAACTATCGAGGCAGTGACTAATGTTTGGGAAGCGTACAATATTATTACTAAACAAGAAACAAAGAAAGATTACATTGTAAATGTTCCAGAATTTTATTTGGAAACAATGAATCAAACTCAACATAAACTTTGCACCAAGTCAAACGATTTAATTTCTTCTTTTCCACCAGAAACAAATGATTCTTTGTTTAAATATGCAAAAGAATACATAAATAAATCAACTCAAAGTTATCTTGCAGGAGATTTTTATTCAGCTGCCTCTTTTTGTTATTCAGCTAATTTAAGATTAAGAGAATTACAAATGCAAAATATGTCTCAAGAATTATTATATCAAAATTACATGAATTTAATTCGTTCCTTAGACGAATTCGATAATAAAATGGACGCTTATGAATTAGTTACATTCACAGATTTAGAAACATATATGATTGTTAGAGAAAGAACTATTGATGCTAGAGATGAATTGTCTAAATTAAATTTGTCAAATATATCACATCAAAATCTGGCCTACGCGGTTGAACGTTTAAATAGCGCATTAGCTTGGAGCTCATTTCTAGGGAAAGAAGGACAACAATTAAATGTTAATCAAGAAACATTAAGAAAAGCTTGTTTCAATCAACTACGAAAAGCAAATATGATGAGTAGTTATTTAAGTTTATTTTTAGATCCATTATATTTAGAAGATTTAAATTCTAATTTAAAACATGCTGAAAATTTTTATAACAAAGAAAAATATCCTATGTGTTTATATGTTGCATCCAATGCTCGCGCAGAAGCTGAATACATCTTAACATCTATACCTTTAGATGACGAGTTTAAAACTAAAAAATTAGTTGACGCTAAAATAAATAGTATGCAAAAATTGATTTCAGAACAAGAAAACGCGTTTCCCATAATGGGTTATAGTTATCTTGAATATTCATCAAGTTTAATTGATGATGAACCTATAAGTGCGCTTTTATTTTCAGAATATGGTATAATTTTTAGTGATTTAACAGCCTATTTTCCTTCACAACAAGAAAAAACGATAGACATACCTATAATCGATTTCTTAATGATATTTAGTATGTTTTTAGCAGGTTTTGTTTTTGGAATTATTTTTGCTAAACTTTTTCTTAAGAAGAGAAAATAATGGTCCCAGGGAAAGCCATATAATGACCTTCCCGGGGAAAAAGAGGTGAGACAATAATATAATATTGTTCCAAACTCCCCAAAATTAGAAAATATAGTTCTCTTTAAATACGTTTCGATTTGTATTCATTGATAAAGGGTAACAACATATTTTCGAAAATATATCAAATACACTTATTAAAGTCCTTTTAGAGCTTTAATTATGCGAAAAACATATTTAATTTTAATAATTCTGTATGTGGTTTTATTAATTTATTTTTATCAACCACAAAATTACATCAAGGATGAAGGTGATTTAGAATTATATTTTTGTCAAAAAACAAATTGTTCACACATTTTAATTCAATTAATAGAAATGTCATCAGATGTTAAATGTGCATTTTATGATTTAAGCGAACAAAATATTATTGAAAGTTTAAAAAATAAAGATGTTTTAATATTTGAAGAGAATTCTTTAGAAGGATTTAAATCTGTTTCATCTGCTAGTTTGATGCACCATAAATTTTGTATTTTTGATAATGAAATTGTTTTAACAGGTTCATGGAATCCAACATTTCGTGGAACTTATTTAAATGATAATCTAATCTTGCTAATTCATTCAGATAAAATTTCAAAAGCTTATTTAAATGAATGGAAAAGTTTGGGAAAATCTAAAAATAAAGGTAATTATAAATTCAATTTAAGTGGAACTTTAATCGATCTTTGTTTTTCTCCCCAAGGAAAATGTGAAAATATTATAATTGATGAAATTGATAAAAGTAAAGAAGTAAAATTCTTAACATTCACATTCACTTCTTCAAATATTGCCAAAGCAATAAGTAATAAAAATTACTCAGGAATTATTGAGAAATCTCAAAGAAGTAAATATACTGTTGATTTAAATTACCTTTTTGATTCAAACCCATACACTATGCATGAAAAAGTTTTTATTTTAGATGACGATAGAGTGATTTTAGGTTCTTATAATCCTACTAAAAATGCTAATGAACGAAACGATGAGAATTTATTAGTAATTCATAATAAAAATATTAATATTTTGATGAAAGAAGAATTTAACAGGATAATTAGTTTTATAAATTAGCTTTGATTTTAGTTTTTAATGGATTATGCTAAACATCTGCTTTCATTACGCTACAAAACAGGAAAAATAAAACTTCCTGGATTAAATTTAGTTACTAGTTTAAATCCAAAACAATTCTTCAAATATGGTGGTGCACATAGAGATATCGAAAAAGATATTTTTGAAGAAACCCAAGATGTTTTTCCTGAAAGAGCGATCATTTTAGAACATATTCCTGGAAGATTTGGAGAACATGTTGCTATAGAATTTCCAGATTCAGATATTAAAGCATCTTACTTTTCAATTTCATTCAAATCTTTAAATTTTGAGAAATTCACTCTATCACACGAATCAACACACGCAGCAATATTTTTGGGATTAGAAGGAGAATTATTAAATTTCTTAAAAGAAAAAGGATTCTCTATAAATCCTTTCAAAAAATATTCAAATGAAGAAGACATAGCGAATACGTTTGCCCTCGCCTCAGTTTATAATCTTCCTCGTTATAAAGTAGATTTTTCTTCTCCAAACACAAACTTGTTTAAATTATATCAAAATTTAGAAAAAAGTAAAAAATAAATTAATCTTCTTTTATTTTAAATCCAAAAAGAGAATGTAATTCTACTTCTTCATCGCCGTAAATTTTACCTTCTCCTGTTTTTTTCACACCAATTCTATTTTGATCATAAAAATTCTGAATATCCTTTAATCCAGCCCATATTTTCTTGATTCCTTGTTGATATTCAACATGACGAGAACCTTCTTTTTGATATAATTCTGTAAAGAATTTTTCCAACGCATCCATAAATTTTTCATTTGTTGTTTTCATGAACGAATTTTCTTAAGAAAACTATTTAAATTTATCTTTCATTTATAAATGAAGCCTATAGAATAATAATATTTATAAGGACTTACTAACTTTTCAAAGAATAGCCGTTAATGGCGAAAAGGTGTAAAATATGACTGTATTAAATTTTAATTTTACAAAAATAAATGTAGAAAGAAAAGGTAAGATCTCGAAAGAGGTTAAAATAAACTCTAAAATGGGTTTAGTTGATGTTATTTCCTCAAATGTGGCTAGCGGTTCAAAACAAAAAGCTTTCGTAGTGAAGTTTAAGTTTGACGTTGATTACGAACCAAAAATAGGTCATATTGGTTTAGAAGGAGATTTAATTTATTTGGCTGATGAGAAACTTGCAGAAGAAATGGAAAAATCTTGGAAGGATAATAAATCACTTCCACAAAAAGTTATGACTGTTGTATTAAATAGAATTTTACATAACTGTAATGTTGAATCTTTAATTTTAAGTAAAGAAATTGCATTACCTCCACCAATACAACTTCCAAAAGTTAAAGTGGAAACTAAAAATTAATTTATTTTTTATTTTTATTTTGTGATGCAAAGTTTTCAATTTAATTTTGCAATAGGGTGTTATTATGTCTGACAAAAAAATCCAACTAAAAGTTATTGAATCAACTCAAGACGATGTTAATAAAGGCGTTGTTAGAATGGACAGCGTAGCTATGAAAGATATCGGAGTTAATCCAGGTATGATTGTTTCTATAAAAGGTGAGCGTAATACTGTTGCTATAGTAGATAGAGCTTTACCAGGAGATATTGGATTAAATATAATTAGAATGGATGGTTTAACAAGACGTAATGCAAGAACATCTATTGGAGAATTAGTTCAAATTTCTAAAGCAGATATAGTTGAAGCAAAAAGCGTAACTATTGCTCCAGCCAAAGAAGGAATACAAATTCGTGCAAATCCTGAATTTTTTCAACAATACTTAATTAACAGAGCAGTTCTAAAAGGAGATTTAGTTTCATTAGGTGGAGCTAGTAGAAGAAGATCTATAGGTGGTGTTGAAGAAGTAATAAATCAACCATTTAATAGATTGGCTTCATTTGGTTTGGCAGATTTAAAATTTGTTGTAACTGATGCAAATCCTAAACAAGCAGTTTTAATTACTGAAAATACAAAAGTAAAATATTCTGAAGAAGTTCCAAATATGGAAGATTTAGAAAAAGAAATTTCAGACATTTCTTACGAAGACATAGGTGGACTTGATGGAGAACTGAAAAAAGTTAGAGAAATGATTGAAGTTCCCCTAAAACATCCAGAAGTTTTTGAAACATTAGGAATAGAACCTCCAAAAGGAGTATTATTACACGGTCCTCCAGGAACAGGAAAAACATTACTTGCAAAAGCAGTTGCCGCAGAATCAGATTCAAATTTTTATGTAATAAATGGTCCTGAAATTATGGGTAAATTCTATGGTCAGTCAGAAGAAAATTTAAGAAAGATTTTCGATGAAGCTGAAAAGAACGCTCCCTCAATAATATTCATAGATGAACTTGATGCAATCGCTCCAAAAAGAGAAGAATCTAAAGGAGAAGTAGAAAGAAGAGTTGTGGCACAATTATTAACAATAATGGATGGATTAAAATCTCGTGGTAGAGTTGTAGTTATGGCTGCAACAAACATTCCAAATTCAATAGATCCTGCTTTAAGAAGACCAGGAAGATTTGATAGAGAAATAGAAATTAATCCTCCTTCTATTGAAGGTAGAAAAAAGATTTTAAAAATTCACACCAGAAATATGCCCTTACAACCAACATATGAAATTGAAGGAGCAAAAAGAAGTCTTGAATCAAAAATATCTTCTTTAAAATTAGAAATAGAAGAACTCAAAGAAAATTCTGAAAAAGCATTAATAGAAAATAAAAATAAACAAATTACTTCTTTTGAAGAAATGTTGAAAAAAATATCTGGGTTAAATCAAGAAGATTTTCAAACTATAATGAGTGGAATAAGTCAATCAATAATTTCAAATGATCAAAAAAGAGACTTAGATAATTTGTTATTAGATAATATTTTATCTAGTTTTTCTGAAATAACACATGGTTTCGTTGGAGCTGACTTAGCTTCCTTTGCAAAAGAATCTGCAATGGTTGTTTTAAGAAATGTTTTAGAAAATTTAAATATAAAAGACGATGAACCAATACCTCAAGAAGAGTTAGCAAAAATAAGAATCACAAAAGAAGATATGTTCAATGCTTTAAAATCAGTACGACCTTCTGCAATGAGAGAAGTTCTAATTGAAAAACCAAATGTTACATACAATTCAATAGGTGGTTTAAAAGACGTTAAACAAGAATTACTTGAAGCAGTAGAATGGCCATTAAAACACAAATATGTTTTCAAAAGAATGGGTATAAAACCTCCAAAAGGAGTATTATTATATGGTCCTCCAGGTACAGGAAAAACTTTACTTGCAAAAGCAATTGCTACTGAAACTGAAGCAAACTTTATTTCTGTAAAAGGTCCAGAATTATTATCTAAATGGGTTGGAGAATCTGAAAAAGGTGTAAGAGAAATTTTCAAAAAAGCAAGACAAGTTTCTCCTGCAATAATTTTCTTTGATGAAATTGATGCAATAGCTCAAAATAGGGTTGGCGGAATTGATGATAAAGTTGGAGCAAGATTAGTTAACCAATTATTAACTGAAATGGACGGAATGCAAGAACTTAACGATGTTATTGTAATTGCTGCAACAAACAGACCAGATATGATTGATACGGCACTTTTAAGACCAGGAAGATTTGATAGAATAATTTTAGCAGGAATTCCTGATAAAAAAGCTAGAGAAAGTATATTTGAGGTTCATCTTAAGGGAGTTCCTTTAGCAAAAGATGTGGACAAAAAATTATTGGTTGAAAAAACTGATGGTTATGTTGGAGCAGATATTGAAGCAGTTTGTAGAGAAGCCGCTTTACTTGAATTAAGAAAAGATATGTCTGCAAAACATGTTAAAATGGATTCCTTCGAAGCTGCTATGATAAAAGTTAGACCTTCAGCTACAAAAGAAATTCAAGCATCTTATGAAGAAATGCAAGCTAAGTTTTCACAAGCTTCTGGAAATAAATTCAAAGAAGAAAAACCAAGCTACTATGGTTAAGAAGTTTAATTATCTTCAGAAATAATTTTACTTTTGTAAAATTTTTAATTTAAACCTTTCACATATATGAAGGGTCATTTTTGTAGTTATTTGATTTACTTTTTTCTGCTTGTGTTAAATAATCATTATAAATTATATCGCATCCAGAATTACCACATCTAAAGCGACCCACTGATTCCCCAACTATTGTTATTAAATTACCTTTTGTGTGATTAATACATTTTTTATCTAAATTTTCTGTTTTTGTCATAATTAACAGAATATACAATCATATATAAGGTGTTCTACATATTAACTAAGAATCTGTAGTTTAATAAAAAATATATAAAAATATCAAAAGAAATTCCTATTGTGGTTTGGAAAATATTCAGAACAAATTTAGTTTTTTGTTTTTGGTTTTTTCCGATTTTTTTTCAATCAAATATAAATCTCTCCTCTCTTAATTTATCTATATGTTAATAAGAGAAATAATTCCAAATGAACGTCCAAGAGAAAAACTACAAAGATATGGAGTTTCATCTTTAACAAACACAGAACTTCTAGCAATAATTCTACAAACAGGAACGAAAGGAGAAAGTGTTTTAAATTTATCCTCAAGATTATCCTTACAAGGCTTAGAAAAATTAAATTCTTTATCTCTAAACGAACTAAAACAAATAAAAGGAATAGGAACAGCAAAAGCATCACAAATATTGGCCACATTTGAGTTAAATAAAAGAATTTCTTTCACAAAAAACCAAACAAAACCAATAAGATCCCCAAAAGACGTTTTTAATTATTGTTCTCCAAAATTAAGCAACATGGATAGAGAATGTTTTATGATTTTACATTTAGATACTAGGAATAGAGTGATAAAAGATGAAATAGTTTCCTTAGGAACTTTAAATTCCTCGTTAATTCATCCAAGAGAAGTTTTCAAATCTGCAATCAAAGAATCCTCAAACTCAGTAATTTTAGTTCATAATCATCCATCAGGAGATGTAGAACCCTCAGATGAAGATAACGAAGTAACCCAAAAACTAACTCAAGTAGGTGAACTACTGAATATAAAGGTTATAGACCATGTAATCATAGGAAAGACTGATTGGTATAGTTTTAAAAATTAACATATCTTTATATACTAATTAAATAGTTCTTATTTAGCTCAAACGTGAGCAAAAGGTGAAGAACCAAAGAACTCAATGTTCGTCATTTCAAATTAAAACGATTTGAAATTAGTGTTCTTCAACCAAAATATAAGAATTTAGGTAAAAATGGCATTCGATAGAAATGAAAGAAGAAGTTCAGGAAGAACTAGTGAACGTAGAAGTTCAGGAAGAGATGGCGGAAGAAATTCTAGCTTTGACAACAGAAACTCAGGAAGAGATGGCGGAAGAAGATCAAGTAGAGGAAGTGGAGAAATGCATTCAGCAACATGTGATAAATGTGGTGCAAATTGCGAGCTTCCATTTAAACCAACACAAGGAAAACCAGTTCTTTGCTCAGATTGTTTTAGAAAAGAAGGTCCTTCAAGATCAAATAACTCTAGTGTAGATTTATCTGAAATAAATGCGAAGTTAGATAAAATTCTAGAATTATTAGAATAA
>CAYSFC010000003.1:0-51550 GCA_964430665.1 uncultured Methanosarcinales archaeon
ACAGATAACTTAAGCGGAATAAATCAATACCAATACGCTATTGGAACAAGTATACATCCAGACAGAGCAGAGGATTATGCTTATGCATGGGATCATTGGGATGATGTTCTTCCAGCAACAACAACTACATTTACAAGCGCTTCGCCAGAAGGATTAGACTTAACTGATGGCGAATCTTATTATTTATCAGTAAGAGCTCAAGATAATCAAAGTTACTGGAGTTTATGGGACTCATCCGATGCTATAACTATAGATGTATCTGCACCAACTGGAGGAAGCATTTCATATCCAACAGGATTCCTCACTACTAGTGACTCGATAACAATTACATATGTAATTGGAAATGATTCAATTTCAGGCTTAAAAGAAGCATCAGTGTGGGCAGCAAAAGTTCAAATGAATCCTGATGGTCAATGTCCAGGATTTGTTGATCAAGATTTTAACCACATACGGTCTATTTCTGAAGAAGAAATAGCATCCATAGATGTTTATGCACCACAATATTTAATACATCATGTAGATAATGGTTATTGTTATAAATTCAAATTAGATGTTTCAGATAATGTTGATAATAAAGAAACATATGATTATGCAACTTCTTTAGCATTAAAAGTAGATACAACTCCACCAACACCAGTTGTTTTTGATATGGATTATGTATATACAACAAGCCCAACATTAAGTTTCAATTGGTTACCTTCAGAAGATGAAGAATCTGGAATTAAATATTATAAATATTATTTATTTGATACTTTAACTCCTTCAAATTACTTAGTAAATGGAACAACAACTTCAACATCAGTTACTTTACCTGATTTAAGATATGAACTCGAAGACCAACATTCATACAAACTAAAAGTTGTAGCATATAATAATTATAATCTTTCAAGTTCATCAACTTCACCATATGTATTGTATGGAGATAAAATAGTTCCAGATCCATTAGAACCAATATTTGTTGGAAACAACAACACAATTGCATCACCAATTTATGTTGATTCCACCGAAACAAACAGTACTTTAATATTATTATCAGGAGAAGAATCCTTAGATTGTATATGGTCTTTCTACGATGTTGACTTTGCTTTCCCAACAGGAAACGGATTCAGAAATAATTGCACACCTCTGCCTTCAGAAAATGGAAACTACACATGTAATATAACTCCAATAGATGAAGGACACCAAACAGTACACATTGCTTGTAAAGATTCAGCAAATAATTTACAAACAAGTTCAACAAATTTAGACTTTTCATTCGTGAAAGAATCTAAACCTCCAAGATTAAACATAACTTACCCAGAACCAAATCAAGTAGTTTCAGGATTATCTGTACAAGGTGTATTTGATGTAAAAGAAATTTCATCATTTAATTATTCATATAAATTTACTCAAGAAGGAAGTGTACTTTCTAAAGGAACATCCTATATTAACAACACTAATTACAACAATGATGAAAATGTAGGTACTTTACAAACAAATGTGTCCGGATTAGAGGGAATAACAGGAAATGTAAGATTATATGTTAATGCAACAGATTCATTCAACAGAACAAACGAAACTTACGTAGATTTCATAGTAACAAAAGACGCACCTCAAATTGATAACAACCTAGAATCAAATTACATAAACGAATCAACAGATATAAATCTAACATTAACTCTTTGGGAATATTTTAGTTACAACATAACTTACGAAAACGGAACTTTAATACCAACATATAATGATTCAAATACATCCATTGATTTAGTTAATTTATCTAATTATATAATAAATTTAAATATCGCAGATTTTACAGACG
Organism: uncultured Methanosarcinales archaeon; assembly: GCA_964430665.1. GTDB lineage: Archaea > Nanobdellota > Nanobdellia > Woesearchaeales > SKGA01 > JAQUYS01. Next base: position 1,799 of record CAYSFC010000003.1, read on the forward strand.
GAATATATTATCTAAACTTATATGCAAACAATAGTGACGATCAAGGAAGTGAAGCACCATACCAACAACAAATAAAATTAACTGTAGATACAACCTTACCAATTGGATTTGAAGACTCAAAAATAATAACACCAGATATAATTTTTGAAAGTGATGACGTTACAGTTTCAACAGTATTTCAAGATTTAAATGGATTCTCAGAAGTATTATTATATTTCAACGATGGAACAAGTAACAGTTCTACAATCGCATATCCTTCACCAGAAGAAGATAATACAATAGAATATCACGCAACAATACCTTCATCAAATTTAAAAATTAATCAAACATTTATATTAATTTGGTCTGTAAAAGACATGGCAGGAAATAAATTAATTTATCCTTTTGGTTCATTTTTTGTTGATAACACTCCTCCATCAATAACAACAAATAATCTATCAACGGGAACTTTAAACACAAATTACCTTGATGTAATATATTTCAATGATCCTGATGCTTCACAAAACGAAACAACTAATTTCAATTGCAGCGCAACAAATTTACATTCAGGACTAACTATTACAACAGACACAACAGAATCATGCACAATATCAGGAATTCCAACAGAACCAGGAACTAAAAACGTTACATTCACTGTAACAGATTACTTAAATGGAACTCCACTAGATTCAACATCAAAAAATATAACTCTAAACATATTAGATTCAGTTAATTACACATTAAACATAGACACATATCACAACGTAGATATAACTTTTACAACAAGTGATGGAATTAATTATTCAACCACTGCAACATCAAGTCAAGATGGAGAAAATGTTTCAATAAACCTTCCATTAAATAAAACAATTGATATGTATCTTAAAACAAATGACTTTTCACTACTTGCACCAAACATTTCCTTAGACGAAAACATTTCCTTATACTACAAAGGATTATTTGATTGGAGCACTTTAGAATGGGAAGATGATTTACTAGGAATAAACAATTACAACAAACCATTAAAGGCGAAAATATTAGAATTAAATACAGATTCAAACATAACAAGAACATACACTGTTGGAATGAGATATTCAGATGTGAATCTATCTCCTAACACATTAAAAATATTCAAATATTATTATGATAAAAATCTTAATGAACCAATATATGATGATAATGAATCAATAGGTTTAGTAACTTCATACTTAGACGGAGATTTCATAAAAACAGAAGTTCAAAACTTTTCAATATTCGTATTAACAGGAAATGGTCCTCAATGTTCTGATGGAATAGATAACGATGGAGACGGTTTAATAGATTTAGATGACCCGGGTTGTGAAGGAGATCCAAATAACGATGACGAATCTTCAGATTATGTAGCACCGCCACCAGGTCCTTCAGGAGGCGGAGGCGGAGGCTTCGGAGGAGGTTTCCCTCCTGGACCAACTTGTGATGATGGTATTCAAAATGGAGATGAATTAGGAATAGATTGCGGAGGCGCATGCGAACCATGTCCAACAAATCAAACTTACACTCCACCAACAGAAGATGAAGATGAAGATGAATCAATAGAAGTAGTAACAACAAAACCAACAGAACCTGAAGTTATAACAAAAACAGAAACTAAAGTTATTGTAGAAAAAGTTATGCCAATATTCATTTGGTTAGTTTTAGCAGCAGTACTTGCAGGTGCAGGTTACTTCATATATCACATATATTCAACAGATGAAAAGAAAATACACAAATTAAGCGAAGAAAAAATGAAATTATCAGAGGAATCAAAATCATTACTTAACGAAGATTTACATTTAGTTGGAGATTATGTAAAAATGGCTTTAGCGAAAGGCTTTGCAAGAGACGTAATCAAAAAACAATTATTGAAAAACGGATATTTAAGTCAAAATATTGATGCAGTTTTCGACGTAGTAACTGCTGAAGAGAAAGTAATCTCTGCAGTTAAATATTTCAACGAATATATTCCACAAGGTTACACAGTTGATGAAATAAAAGATTGGTTAAAAGAAAACGGAATAGATGAAAACATAATTCAAAAAGCAGCAGAAAAAGTTCAAAACAATTCTTTTAAGTAGGTGTTTTTATGGTAGATGAATTCAAACAAGTAGTAGAATTATTGGAAAAGTCAGAAGTATTTAAAAATTTTTTAGAAGAGTACAAAGGATATCATTTGGCTCACGGATTTATACAATTAAATCCTGAGTTCAGTGAAAAAACTCCTTGGCAAATTGGGTATTATTCAGAAGAAAAAGATAATTTAGCTATATTTGAAACCAAACCTCTAAAATTACTTCCCTTTGAAAAAGCCTTTAAAAAAGATGGAACAATAGATGAATTGAAAAAAGAAGATTTACTTTCATCAGAAAATATATTAAAAAAACTAGCATTACACTTACAAAAAAAATATAGCACATATATACCAAATTCACATATGTTGATTGTTCAAGTAATAAATAAAGTCCCTGTATTTAACGTAACCACCATTACATCTTCATTCCACATGATAAATACTAGATTTGATGCAAAAACTGGAGAAATAATATTGGATGAATTAAGATCTATTCTCGACCTACGTCATGGAAACTGAATTTTTTCTTTTCTTTTCTAAATTTTTTAACTTTTTCTAAGTCAAGAATCATACCCAGAGGTCCAGGATTAATAAGATAAGTTTCACCAATCCAATCATCCATTCCTTCACATTCATGTATATGACCTGCAAAAACCATTAAAGGTTGTTTTTTCTTAATATATCTAAGAGTGCTTTTATTTCCACAATGATGATCTTCGTAAGGAACATCAAGATTCGTTTTATATGGAGGACCATGCAAAAAAATAATTGTTTCTTCAACTTTTAATTTTTCAAAATATATCCATTTTTCAAAAGCCGAATCAGTTTTACTAAAACCATCACCACCATAAAACAATAAGTTAAATCCTTTTTCACGAACAACTTCTTTGTGAACAAATTTAACATTAGGCAAATAAGAACAAATGGTTGAAAGATTCTCGGGTGTTTCATGATTCCCATGAATTATAAAAACAGGTTTAGGAAATTCATTGAGAACTTCCATTAAAAATTCTATATCGTGTTCAAAATAAGTTAAATCTCCCAAACAAACAATAAAATCTACTTTTTTTGCTTTTCTTTTAACTTCTTCCATAGCGAACAAATCGCCGTGAGTATCTCCAAACACAAGAACTTTCATTTTAAATCGATAACCTATTCAAGTCCCTCATGAAATTTAAAATATTTAATATAATTCTTTTCTTATCTCTATCACAATCAGCACAATTTTCTTCAATTTCTTTAATAATTTCATTTATTTTGTAAGCAGTTTCATCCGCAAGATTAGAATCTTTTTTATAAAATGCATTCATTAATTGAGTTTGAACTTCTTTTAACTCACCAATATTTTCAATACACCCATCTTCTTTATTCTTTCTTTTACTCTTCAATATTTCATTCTTTGAAATTTTAGCAATGTATTCTATTTCATTAGACATTTTACTTAATATTTTTACAGATTCCCAATATCTTAACAATTCAATAGGATTTTTAACTTTACTTAAATTTGGATGTAATAATTTTGTTTGAATAACTCTGTAAAGTAAACGCCCTATTTTATCTATATTTTCTTCACGCTCAAAAATAGTTCTTATTATTTCTTTTTTATCATCAAAATCTTTCTTAAAACATTCTTTAAAATCAATCATCATAGATCTAATTGTATTATCTATTCTTCTAACAAAAGAAATTATGTCCACAGTTTCAATATCAACATAACTTTTAGCAATTATTTTAGTAGATGTTTGTTCAATAACTTCCAGCGCAATATATTTTTTTAACCACTCATTTATCTTTTCAGAATATTCATTTAAATTTTGACCAGTTATTATTATATCTGTTGCTCCACCAACATAAGCACTAAATATTTTCCTTCTAATTGTACTAAATTTTGTTTTACTATCAGTGTTAATAATTAATTCTATTTTTTCTAACTCGGCGTTTTCTTTTTCAGGACTTAAAAGAAGATTTTTATTATCAAAATCAACATATATTAAATCTCCTTTTTTCAAGTCATTTTGAATTATCCACTTCTTAGGGAGCGAAACAACAAAAGAATTTCCTCCAAATTGAATTAATTTTCTGTATTCCATATAAATAGAAATACTATATACTTTATATATTTTATTATCGGAATAAATATATATTTTCTTCACACATTATTATTGGGGTGGTAAAATGATAGAGTATAGTGATTCATTTTTAAACAAAAGTAAAAAAAGGGAATTTGAAGAATCATTAGAGGAGCAGCTTTGGGACGATGAATTAAGTTTTGAAGAAGCAGCATTTTTAATGGGTTACAACGACTTTAGTTAGGATTTAATTAACTAATAATAAATTAACTGTTATTTCTCAGGCACACAGCACACAAAACAAAAAAAGGGTTTCTACGACGCTAGAAACCCTTCTTTTACTATATCTTTAGCAATAAAAATTATTTCATTGTCCAACAAATTAAACTCCGTAGATAAATAATCAGTAAATTCTCTAGCTAATTGATTGTTTTCAAATATGCCTTCTACAAGAAAGTCATATTTATTGTTTAAAAGATACACCGAATTAACATTTTGATGTTCATTTAAGAACGATTCTAGTCTAATTCTGTTTTCAATTGGAACTTTTAAAAAAATTTGTGCCTTTGTAGTATATCCAATCTTACTAAAATCAATTAAAGTAGTGTATTTTGTTATAAAATCCTTTTCATGATTTTTCAATCTATCATACAAGGTAGATATAGGTATGTGTATTTTTCTACTTATTTGAGTAAGTGTAGAACGAGAATTTTTTCTCAAATTCTTAATAAATTCTTGATCTGTTTTTCTTAGTATTTTCATTTTATGTCCTCCAAGTGCCTCACCACTTATACGGTTTTAAGATAAGGACATATTTAGATTAAATTCTTAAGAACTAAAAGGTACTTTAAGAAAATGGTGCATCGGCCGGGACATTCGTAACAGAACACAGCGCTTAGCGCAGTTTGCTGTTTTTTCGAACCCGGATCACAGGCTTGGAAGGCCCATATCCTAGCCGTTAGACTACCGATGCGTATTGAGAAGAAGATTTACCTCTTTTATAAAGATTACTATGGTGTTAACTAGCAATTAAAACTTCTCAAAAAAGAGAATATACTTTAATAATGCCATAAAACTATTAACTTGACTATGAAAACCTTAATAAATACTTTATATCTCAATAAGTCTAATGAAATCAAATAAATGGGTTTTTGTCATTTGTGCACATTCAGATGATCAAATTCTCGGTGCGGGAGGAACAATTGCAAAATATTCTGAAGAAGGAATAAATGTTCTTACAATCATATTTTCATATGGAGAAGGATCTAATCCTCACTTTAAAAAAGAAATAATCAAAGAAATGAGAATTAATGAAGCATTAGATGCAGATAAAATTGTGGGAGGACGTGGAGTTAAATTTTTAGGTTTATCTGAAGGAAAATTCAAAAAACAATTTTATGAACAAGAAAAAGATAAAGAATTAGTTCGTCTAATAAAAAAATATAAACCTGAAAAAATACTAACTCATGCAACAGATGATTCTCACCCAGATCATAAAAATGTAAATCTTTTGGTCGTAGAAACATACGATAAATTAAATGAAAAAATTAAATCTAAATTAGATATATATACTTTCGGAGTTTGGAGATTTTTCAAATTCAAAAAGAGAAATAATCCTCGTCTAGTTGTAGAAATAAACACCCAATTTGAAAAAAAAACTCGTGCATTAAAAGTTTTCAAAAGTCAGTGGGATTCAATGCTAGTATTAACTTGGAGCATTTATCTAAAAGCATTCATGGCAGGATTTAGACACAATTGCGGATTAGCGGAGGAGTTTTATAAGTTAAGATGAAAACTAAAAACGCTCTTCCAAACCTAATAATTGCCACAGATAATTTTTTACCTAGGCGAGATGGAATTACAAGATTTCTTTCCAAAACAATACCTCATTTAAAAAATTACTTTAACATAACAGTTATATGTCCTCAGTTCGATAAAAAAGATGTTCCTTTAGAAGGAATAAACTTTGTCAAAATTCCTTTAAGAAAAACCCAAATTGGAGATTTTATACCTGCAAAATTTGAGGTTAAAAAAATAAAAAAGGCATTATCAAAAGAAGCAATATTTTTTTCTCAAACATTAGGTCCTATAGGTGGCACTGCACTATATTTGGCAGAAAGAAAAAAAATGAAAACTTCTGCATTCATACATTCTATAGAATGGAAATTAGTTTCACAAAATATGAAAAATTTCTTCTTCAAAAAATGGTCAATTCCTTTTGTAAAAATACTAGTTAGATTTCTATATAAAAGATGCGATTATCTCTTAGTTCCATCAGATAGAATTGCAGATACATTGTCTTGGGAAAGGATTTTAACTCCAAAAGTAAATATACGTTTGGGTGTTGATTATGATCATTTTTTACCTTATTATAAAAATACAAATAGAAAAAGAATTCGTGAAATGTTAGAAATAGATGAAAAAGATATTGTTTTAGGATATCATGGAAGGTTATCCTATGAAAAAGATTTAGAAACACTATTAAGAGCATTCATAAAAATTCGTACAAAATACCCCCAACTTAAATTACTAATTGTTGGTAGTGGTGTAAATTCCATAGAAAAAAAATTAAAAAATCAAAAAGGAGTAATTCATATTCCATCAACATCAAACGTATATAATTATCTTTCAATAATGGACATTTATTGTATGCCCTCTTTAACAGAGACAACTTCTCTATCAACATTAGAAGCAATGAGCACAGAATTACCAATAATAACGACAGGTGTAGGTTTTATAAAAGATTACGTAAAAGACGATTTTAACGGTTATTTATTCAAAAAAAGAGATTCATATGATTTAGCAAAACAAATTGAAAAATTATTAAAACATTCTGAATTAAGACAAATTTTTGGAAAACGATCAAGAGATATAGTTATAAAAAACTTTGATTGGTCAACAACAATTTCTCATTTAATAGCATTTCTACAAGAATTAGAAAAAATGAGATTCGAAGAAAAAAATAAAAATAATAAAAATGAAAAGGAAAATAATAAAAATAGCTGATAAAACTTTAGTTGTTTCACTACCAACTTCTTGGATAGATGAAAATAACATACAAAAAGGGGATGAGTTAGATTTAACTTATTTAGACGATAAAATATTACTTTCACCAAATATATCTTCTCAAAAAATAAAAAAAACATCCATAGATATATCTAACATAAATGAAAGAATTTTAAGATGGAAAATATCTTCATTACACAAACAAGGCTTTGACGAAATAATAGTTCTAAATTACACAGAACAACAACTCAATATAATTAAAGAGTTACTTCAAAATTTATTTATAGGTTTTATAATAAAAGAAAAAACAAAACTTAAAATAGTTGTGGGCCAAATAGCAATAACTGATGCCTCTGAATTTAATTCGACTTTAAGAAGATCTTTTAGACAACTAATTTCTGCAACAAACGACCTTTTAGAATCTTTCAAAACACGAAACGAATTAGTTTTGTCAAATTTAATACATCTGGAACATGAAAATAATAAATTAACAAACTTTTGTGAAAGATTATTAAATAAAACTCTAAAAGAAAAAGAAAAAGGTCATTTTTGGTATGTGATTGTATGGAATCTAGAGAAAATAATGGATAACTTTAAACATATATCAAAATACTACTTAGGTAAAATTCCAGAACCTGATGATGAAATAACAATTACTTTAACAAAATTAAAAGAATATGTTGAAGAATATTATGAATGTTTCTACGATTTTTCATTTGAAAAATTAACGAAATTAAGTGAAAAAAACAAAGAAATTGAACAAGAAATTCTCACAAAAATGAATGAAGACAACAAATTCACTATATTACTTCATTATAGTCACATATTATTGATACAAATAGCTGATTTTTCAGCATCTTTAATTGCTTTAAAAAATAAAGGTTAGTATCTACTACAATACCCATAATTTTTTAAACAGATTTTTTTACCTATATATTTATGGAATTTAACTCTGATGGTTCATTAAAAGTTTCAAAAAAATCTTCTGAAGACCATATAAGTGTTTTCAAATTAATCGACGAATTGGAATTTTTTATAGGAAAAAAACTATTGATGGAACTATTAAGAGGAGAAACAAACTCCAAAGTTATGAAACACAACTTTCATAGAAAAATATATCATGGTTGTTTAGGAGGATATGAGAAAGAAGAAATTTCCTTATTTATTGATTATTTAATAAATTTAAAATTTTTAAGAATTAAAAAAGAAAAAGGATTATACTCAGTATTAGTCTTAACAGATAAAGCAAGAGAAGAGATAGATAATAAAGAATTTTCATTTAAAGTAGATGGTTTAAAAGACAACACTAATAAAATAACATTTCCTTCATGCGAAATAACTGAAAAAGATAAATTATTATTCAAAGAATTTGATTTTTTCTTGAAAGAATTTACTGATGAGCAAAAAAAAGCAATAATAGAAACAAATTCCAAACAAATATGTATTGCTGGAGCGGGGTCTGGTAAAACAAAAGTTTTAACAAATAAAATTGTTTTCTTGGTGAAATTTTTAGGTGTCAATCCTCAAGACATATTAGCAATAACTTTTACAAGAAAAGCGCGCCACGAAATGATGTCAAGATTATCTAAACTTCTTCCAGATAAAAACATACGAATAGAAACCTTTAATTCGTTTGCAGAAAAGGAAATAAGTTATCACTCATTATTACTTTATGGAAAAGAAAAAAGGATGGCCTCATCAAAAGAATTCATACGAATAATAACTATAGGAATAAATGAGTTAGGATTCACAGTTGATAAATTTTTAGACCATTATTTTACAAAAAGAGAGAAAAGAAATAAAGATTCAAGACAATTATTTTTTTCATTTCTATATGATTTTTCAGCAATATTAGATTCATTCATACAATCTGAGAAAAATGTGGAAGAATTTATGAAGAAATCCAAATTCAGCAAACTATGTGATAGAGTAACTGCAGAAAATTTAGTTCAACTAGTTCAACTAGTTTCTCAAAAATTAGAATTTAATTCTCTAAGAACATATAGTGATCAATTAGTAGATATAGTTAAATTATACAAAGATCATCCTAAAATTAGAAAAAATTATCCTTGGGTTCTAGTTGACGAATATCAAGATATAAATGAAGAACAATTCCAACTTTTAAATTTGATTTCCTCAAAAAATATGTTTGTTGTTGGAGATCCTAGGCAAAGTATTTTTGCTTGGAGGGGTGCAAATCCTGACAGAGTAACAAATTTCATAGAAGATGATGTTTCAGTTATGCAACTAACAACAAATTTTCGTTCACATAAAAAAATAGTTCAATTCACAAACGAACTTATAGGAGATATGGGTTTTCAACCAACAAAATCTAACTCTAAAGAAGAAGGTGCAGTAATAGTCACCCAATATTCCTCCGAAGATGATGAAGCAACAAAAATAATAAATGAAGTTTTAGAACTACAAATCCCTAGAAAAGAAATATTTATTCTTTCTAGAACAAATAAAGGTCTTGAAAAAATCAAAAATATCTGCGATTTTAAAGGAATAAAGTATTTAATGCGAACTGATGAAAAAAAACAAATAAATTTAGAACCAAAAGACGACGAAATCACTCTTTCAACAGTTCATGCAATAAAAGGATTAGAAGCAAAAGTAGTTTACGTAATTGGCACAAATTACCAAAACTATCCTTGTAAGGCCAAAGATCATAGATTCGTTGAATTATTTGCATCTACAAACGAATACGATCAAATACAAGAAGAAAAAAGACTTCTTTACGTAGCATGTACAAGAGCAAAAAATCTTCTAAGAATAACTTACACTTCCACAATTTCTCCATTCATAACTTCTTCAGTTCTAAAGTCAGTAGACTTAAAAAAACAAGAAACGAACAAAATATCTGATTTTGGAAAACAGAGAAATGCTTTAAAAAGGTGGAGATATTTAGAAGCCAAAGATAGAGGAATTGCACCTTATCAAATATTCACAGATTCAATTTTAGAACAATTAATTGAATTACAACCAAAAGATATAACTGAATTAGAATTTATTTCTGGATTTAATCCTGCCAAAAGAAATGAATTTGGATACGATATTATCTCAATAATGTTAAAAAATGCTTAATATTATTTTAATCTCCTCTTACAAATAATTAAAAAACTACTTTGAAGAACTAACTTTCATAAAATCAGATTGTCATTTAATTCTACCCAAAAAATAGTTGAGACAGTCTAATTCATCAAAAACCGCTCTTTTTCGAATTTCCTTTCCAAACTCTAACACAAAACTTTTATCTTTAGAAACTTTAGCGCCACAAACAGGACAAGTAAATACTTTATCTTCCTCATGACGTAATTTCTTATTAATTATTTTGTGTATGTTTCCTTCATCAAGGTCCTTTTTAAGTAAATTCAACTCATTAAAAGACAAATTTTCTATTATTTGGGCTAATTTGTTCATTAAATTCTCTCCTTAAGTTGTTTAAATAAACCATCTTTATCAAAAAGAGGTTTTGCTCTAGTTATATGTGATAAATAATATGAGTCTTTTTTGGATATACCTTCTTCACACTCATCAATACTATTTATCCAACAAACAATTGTCTTCTCAACCCCTTTTTCATCCCTAACTTTAACATGACTTATTTTTCCTCTAAGAACATCACAATTCTTTACCAAGGCAATTCCAAATAATTCAATTTTATGTTCATCAACAGATATTAATGCTAGAGAAATCAATTTATCAAATTCATCAATATTTTCCCAATAAAATTTACTCATAAGATAATGTGTTGCGTTATTCATGATAGAAAGAATTTGAATATATGTTAAAATATGATCTTCTTTACCCAGCCTAAATTGATTTGCATATCCGTTTCTTAATAAACTTATGTCAACAATATCTTGAGCAATCTGATAGTATGTTTTAGGTTTTCCTGCAAGATTATTTCTAACAACTTTCTTTTTCAAATATCCTTGTGCTTCAAGTAACAATAATTGTTGATGAATATAAGGAACACTATACTTTAATTTAGAAGCCAATTCTGTTGGAGAACTTTCTTTCTCAGCAACACTTTTCAATATCAAAAATTTAGCTTCACTCAAATTACAATATTCTGGCATGTATATATTTAAATTAAACTCATTTATAAATTTTTTGTTTAATAATTAAGTTACTTAATTTAAGTAAATAGATAAATAATACACAATATAAGTGTTTTTAAGGCAAATTATTTAAATCAAATTAGTATATCATTATGAAATAATCAAGAAAAACAACTAATTTTGGGGAGATTTACATAAAAATGTTATCACTCAAAAATGTTGACGAGGTGTAATGTGAGAGTTTTAATGTTTGGTTGGGAATTTCCTCCTTTTTTTGCAGGCGGTGTAGGAACTGTTTGCTACGAATTAACTAAACAACTTTCCGCAGACGGTCTCGATATACAATATGTTATGCCTTTTTGTCCTGATTCTTTAAATCCTGGCTTTGTAAAATTACACAATGCAACAAAAAAAGCAGGTGAAGTTTGTCTTTCAACAACACAAGTTATCAAGATAAAAAAAATACATTCAATTCTTTCAGCATACCAAACAGAAGAAGAATATGAAGAATCCTTAAAACACGTAACTTCAAAAGTCAAATCTACTTTAGGAGATAAAAACAACACATCTAAACTTTATGGAAAAAACATGTTTGAAGAAATACAACTTTTTGCACAAAGAGCCAAAAAAATGTATCTCGAAGGACAATTTGAAGATTTCGATGTTATTCACGCACACGACTGGACAACATTACCCGCGGCGCTCGCCGTTAAAAAATTAAGTGGAAAACCTCTTGCAGTTCACGTTCACATAACTGAGTTCAACAAAACTGGAAATAACACAGCACATCCAGAAATATACAAGATAGAAATAGAAGGATTCAGAGGAGCAGACAAAGTAATTGCAATAAGTAATTTAATCAAAAATACTGTTGAAGAAAAATACAACGTTTCCTCAGAGAAAGTTGAAGTAATTCATAATGGAGGAATAAAAATGCAACCCGTTTCTGAAACAGATAAAAAAGAACTCTTAGGGGAACAATATAATGAAGGAGACAATATAATTTTATATGCTGGACGAGTTACTGGCATGAAAGGACCTCTCAGATTCATTGAAATGGCTAAAAAAGTCTTAGAACACAAACCCAACACTATTTTTGTCATGGCTGGAACAGGAGATCAACTAAATCAATGTATTCAAAGAACAAAAGATTTGAATATTGAAGATAAATTTCATTTTTTCGGTTTTTATTCAAGAGAAGATGCAGAGAAACTCTACAACGTTGCAGATGTTTTCGTACTTCCTTCACAACTCGAACCATTTGGTGTAACTCCTCTAGAAGCAATGATAAAAGAAACACCTGTTGTTCTCAGTAAACAATCAGGAGTTGCAGAAGTGGTTGACAATTGTTTAATAACTGATTTCTGGGACATAGATAAAATGGCATCTAGTGTAATAAGTCTTCTAACATACCCACACCTCCACAAAACCATACAAGAAGAGGGTAAATCAGAAGCTGAAAAATTAGATTGGAAAAAACCTGCAAAAGAATGCGAAGAGTTATACAGGAGGATGGTAGTTTGAAAAATATTCTTCTAGTTGTGTTCAACACACCCTCAAATCTTAATTCAATGAATGTTTTTGAAGTGGGAACAAATAAACCTTATTTCAACCACGGAAAAACAAAACATCATCTTTCAAACGAAATTGTTCCTGCGATAGAAAAAGCAGTGAAATTTTTAACACCTCTTGCTAAAAAACAAAACATCAACATTTTATTATGTGGAAGAACTTTAGATTGGTTAAATTCACATTCTAAAGAAACTTTAAACACATTAAAAACATTCCTAAGACTCCCAAAAGTAAAATTACTAACTTCAACATACTACAATTCTAATCCTTTAAGTCTACAACCAGAAGAATTTGAATTTCAATTAAAATCTCACATAAATATTTTAAAATCAACTCTTGGTAAAAAATCAACTACTTTAGTTACAACAAACCCACTAAATAAAGAACAAAATAAAATTTCTCAAAAATTAGGTATAAGAAATTCAATAACGGTCGATAAGTTTAACACAGGTGAAATAACATATTCCGATAAATTACAAATAAATATATTGACTACAGATTATTTCCTAGAGGATAATCAAATTAGCTCAAATTTAAATACTAAATCAATTAATTTCTCAAAAATAGACAAAACCTTACTCTCGAAAATTGATTGGGATGAAATGATAAAAAAACGATCTAAACTTCATAATCACATACACGAAGAACTACTAAGTTTTTATCCAATCATAAAAAAGTTAAACGACAAAAATCATCTTGAAGATTGGAGAATGTTAAATTCTGCAGTTGATTTAGAATCAAAAAATAAATATGATAATTATATGAATGTAATGAATACTTTAAATGACATTTCATTCAAAATAAAAAACATACATTTACTAAAATCTGGAAAAGAAATAATTAAACCAAATATTGTAAATAATCCATCAGAAATATTAAAATCAATTTTAAATTAGGTGAGACAAATGAAAGGCGAGGCAGATATGCTATTTGAAGTCTCTTGGGAGACTACAAATAAATGTGGAGGAATATACACTGTTATTAGTTCCAAAGCTAAATTAATGACAGAAATATATGATGAATATTTTTCAGTAGGTCCTCTTTTCGACAAATTACCTATAGATTTTACACAAGAAAACATCCCTTCTAATTTTGAACCAATCATAAATGAATTAAGCGAAGAAGGAATAAAATGTATTTATGGTCTTTGGAATATTCCAGGTGCTCCAAAAACATTTCTAATAGATGGAAGAAGATTAAATTCACAACTAGACAAAATTAAAACTTCTCTTTGGGAAAAATACGGTATTGACTCTTTAACTTGTTCCCATGATTTCAACGAACCTTTAATTTGGTCATGGGCTGTTGGAATATTTTTAGAAAAAGTTGGAAATGTTTTTCCAAATAAAAAAATAGTTGGTCATTTTCATGAATGGTTATCAGGATTTTCACTTTTACATTTAAAAAATGTCAATTCTTCTGTAAAAAGCGTATTTACAACTCATGCAACAATGCTTGGAAGAACAATAGCTTCAAATGGTGAAAATTTATATGACTCTTTAAACCAAATAAACCCTGAAAAAAAATCCAAAGAAATGAACATATCTGAAAAATTTACAACAGAAAAAGCTTGCGCACTAAATTCAGATGTATTCACAACAGTTTCAAACATAACTGCAAATGAATGTAATGCGTTTTTTGGAAGAATGCCTCAAATTTTACCCAACGGACTCTTAATAGATGATGAATTTCCAAATTTTGAAGAAGCATCATACAATCACCACAATTTAAAAAAGAAATTAAAAAATGTTTGCAAAGGATATTTCTTCCCATATCAAATTTTTGATCTAGATAACACAATGTTTTTTTATTTCAGTGGGAGATATGAATTTATGACTAAAGGATTAAATACTCTTCCAAGAGCGTTAGGAAAATTAAACAATTATTTGAAATTATCTGATTCAGATAAAACTGTTGTAATGTTGTTTTTAGTTGCAATGAATAACACAACCATAAAGAATGAAGTTCTCGAAAACAAAAATAACTTTCAAATATTAAAAAATATAATTGATTCCACGTTCGATAAAATAATTGACAAAGCAATTAATCAAATCATGAGTGGAAATTCAATGTCTTCTATGAACATACCTAAAGAAGAAACAATACTTAAATTATTTTCATACAAGATGAAAAAAACAGGATTACCTCCTTTGTGTTCTCACTTTTTACCTTACGATGAAAACGAAGATAACCTTATTAAAGAATTAAAAAGAAATAATTTATTGAACAGACCTGAAGATCAAGTAAAAGTAATTATGGTTCCATATTATTTAGATGGTAGTGATGGTTTATTTGATATGAGTTATTACGACATAGTTAATGCTTGTCATCTGGGTTTATTTCCAAGTTATTATGAGCCTTGGGGATACACTCCTTTAGAATCTGTTGCTTTTGGAGTTCCTGCACTAACAACAGATGAAGCTGGTTTTGGAAAATTTGTTGAAGATAAATTACCTCCTTCTCATCCAGGAATATTCTTATGTGGTTGGCAAAGAACAAATGCAGACAACGCAGATTTGATTTTTGAACATATGCGAAACTATATTTCTTTTGATGCACATGCAAGAATTGCTTGTAAAATGAATGCACACAAATTATCTGGAACTGCTGATTGGAAAAACCTAATAGTAAATTACATTAAAGCGCACAATGACGCTTTAAATAATAGAACTAAAAATGAAAAGAATAATTAAACTAGGAGAAGGAGAATTAAATTCAAATGGTGATGAAAATAGTTTAATAACTAACAATTATGGAGGATATTTTTCTCACATTCCAAAAAGTAGCTATAATGGATGGTGTATTCTGGATACTAAATCTTGGAGATTGAATAAATTAATAGAATCAATACAACCTTTAAATGTTGGAGAACAAAAAGAATCACAATTATTGTTGTTCGGTACTAGACGAGTTTTCGACAAAGCAGAAGATATAATTTTTACATATAACAATTCTTTATTTTATAATGCTCAAAAAATAAATGAGGAAATTCTTCTATCCTTAGATAACAGAGAAGTTTATTCAGGAAGTGAGTTAGGTAGAGAATATAAAATAGAGAAAGATCCAAACCACATAATAATATCATTTAAAAATTCTAAAGGAGAAGAAAGTTTTATATCTATAAAAGGTATAGATTCTTTCGAGGAATTAAATTCTTGGCGAGAAGTAAATTATTCTGATGATAAAAAAAGAGGTACAAACGGAACATTTTGGGTTTTCGATGCATTAAAATTTAAAGCAAAATCTTATGTTGTTTTTAGTTATGGAGAAACCAAGTCCAAAGCAAACACAAGAGCAGATATTGCTTTTTTTCATTTTGAAGAAATTCTCAATTTCAAACACAGTTCTGTAATTGAATCAATACCTTCATTCGATCACATAACTGATGAAAAAATCAAAAGAACTGCAAAAACCACAGTTTGGTCTTTACAATCTTTAACTAACTCTTTTTCATTTAACAACAGACAACTCTTAGGAATATATGCAGGTTTACCTTGGTTTTTTCAGATTTGGTCAAGAGATGAATTAATAAGTTTGGGAGGATATATTTCATTATCAGAATATGAAGTTGATTTATTTCCCATAACAAACTTCAAAGAAATACAAACAAAAAACCATTATTTTCATCTAACAAAACAAATATTAGACAGACATGTGAAAAATATACTTTCAACAGGAAAACTTCAAAATAGATTCCCTTATTCCGAACTAGGATCTGTAGATTCATTTGGATGGTTAGGTAAAAGAATCGAAGATTTTTTACTCTCTTTAAAAGAACAAGATTTATTATTTGAAATATTGAGTGATGATGATCTAAATCTTTGGTTCAAAAATTTATATCAAGGTTTAGAATATGCCAAACAAAATTACGGGCGTCAAGGAATTTTTGCAAATTCTAAAGGAGAAACATGGATGGATACCATATATAATGATGATGGCAGAGTTGGGTATTGTATAGAAATACAAGCATTATTTCTTTCAATATATCGTGCTTTAATTTTATTGGGAAAAACAATAAAATCTGATAAAGTTTCCAAATTAAAAGAAGAAAAAAACGAATTAATTTCCAAAATAAAATTAAATTTCATCAATACTAAATTTTCAGGATTGTTGGTTGATAGAGTTTGGCCAAAAGAATTAAATATCGAAGATAAAAAAACTGCAGAAGAAATATCAAAAATACTTTTAAATAATCTAATACATGACAAAAAAATAAGACCAAATGTTTTTTTAACATATTACATTTCACCAGAAATTCTATCAAAGTCAGAATGGTCTCAAGTTTTTGATTTTTATTTAGATAATTTATTCTTACCATGGGGAGGTTTATCAACACTACCTCAAACAGACAGTTTATTTCAGCCAACTTACACAGGTCAAAACAACAAAAGTTATCATAGAGGAGATTCTTGGTTCTTTATGAACAACATAGTTGCAATATCTTTAACCAGAATCGACAAATCAAAATACTTTAATTTCATAAAATTAATTCTAGATGCTTCAATTAAAGATTTATTAGAAAATGGATTTATTGGACATTCAAGTGAAATATCTTCTGCAGTTCATCAAGATTCAAGCGGAACTGGATCGCAAGCTTGGAGTGTATCAACACTAATAGAATTAATAGAAGAAATATATAAAGAAAAATAAACTACTAACGTCTTCTACTTCTATTATTTTTAAAATTTCTTCGTTTATCAGGACTGGATTTTTTTATATAAACTTCTTTGATGTTTTCAAATTCTATAGGACCTGAAGATTTTCTTTTACAAACAAACAAAGCATGATCTTTTTCAAAAGGTTCTAACTCTCTATAATCTACAACACTCATAACTTGATTCAATTCTTCTCTAGTTTTTTTAAAAATATCTTTAGGAACTTTAGTAACATCAACACTCCTTGCTTTCAAAGCCAATATTCCAAAACCATTTTCTTTCAAAAATTCATTACAATTTTTAATAAATATTTTTACCTGATCTTTTTGAGCAATATCCATAAAAACAATATCTACCTTAGGAACTTCATCCTTATAATTCTCCGGATGAAATGCGTCATCCATTATTGGAGCAATATTTTCTTTTTCTTCACAAATAAAAACCAAATCTCTAATTACTCTGGGTGCGAAATCCAAAGCATATATAACTCCATTATTTACAACATCAGACAAGAAACTAACAGTATATCCGTGACTAGCTCCCAAATAAAGAACGGAACTATCTTCTTTAATACCTAATTGAGAAATTCCTTTAGCAATAGATGCGAATAATTTACTCCTCGAAGGATCCACTTCTCTAAACAAATTTCCCCTTTGCTTTATTATTCTTTCTTCAAAGAATGTTCTATCTAAATCTGTTTTAACAAAATAATTTGAGTATCTGCCTCTTTTCTCAACAAATACATTTGGAAATTTATTTAATTCTTCGATTTTATTCACCTATATCAACTTAAAAAAACTAATCTTTTGTAAAAGTATTCCACTACAAATAAGTCCAAATAACACAACAACATCTCCAATTATGTCAAAAGCTGTCAAATTAATTAATATCAACAATATTGTTACAAAATGAAATGCAGCTCCTACGAGACTAACATTAATTAAAATGTTAAAAAATTGTTTAATCTTTCCTCTTGATTTAAACACTCCCCTTTCCAACACATACGAAATTCCATAAATCAATAAATGAATTAATATTAGAATTATTAGAAAATTAATTTTAGAATCTACCAACAAAAATGAAGTATATAGAGTTAAAGTTACAATTGTAACTAATAAAACCCTTAACGCGAAAAGTAAATGTTTAAAATTTTTTTTCAATTCATATTTGTTCATTTTAAATTCTCTTCTGAATATCTTCTAGAAATTTATCTGCAATAAATTCACCTTTAAAATAATCTATTTTAGCACATTGAGAAATCTTATCAGCAAGTATACGGGAAACTTTTCCTTTATTTTTACCTGCGGCAGCCACCAATTTATGATTTATTATAAATCCGTGTTTAGGAGGTTTTGCTCCCGATTTTAAATGTCTAAAAAGTGCTTTTTCAGCTCCGAGCATCTGTATAGTTGATGCAGGCATCATAGCTAATTTTTTAATTGAACCTGCATTAACCAACATCCTAGCACCAATTGTTGTCCCTGCTAAATATTGTACATTTCTTAAATGTTTTTTCATCAATTCTTCAATATAATTTGTTAAATTTTCTTTTAGTTGGAAATTAAGATAAATTGTTTTTGCAAACTCTTCTTGCATTTTTCTATCTTCTTCTGTAAGTATTTTACCCATTGAATCTCCGAATTCTTCTTTTAATTCTTCATATGATTTTGTTGCTAATAACTTACAATAAGCTTCATTATCTCCTAAAGAGTGTTCTAATTGAGGCAAAGCATAAGCATGCCATTCTCTAAGACGTTTTGTAAGACCATTCAAAGTTTTAGTTAATTCATCTATGCTGTTCATTGCTTGAATTATCATAATATCAGGACTAACAGCATTTGCAACCTTTGTTCTAGTCTCTTTCATTAATCTTTTTTTGAGTTCTGAAAAATTCATTATCAGTTTTAAACTATCACCTCATTTATAAATGCTTTTTTTCTTACTGACAAAACCTTTATAAATAAAACGCGTATTCTTCTAATAAGCGTATTATAGTTGTATTTGGATTATAAAACGAAGAACTGAAGAAATTTATCTTCAGCGTCTCAAAATATACTATTTAAGGTGATATTCATGGGTGAAACTAAGTTAGTAAGTATAGGATCATTAAAAAAAGGAAGCAACATAGTAGTTGATGGAGTTGCTTCAGTAGTGTCAGATGTTAGTGTATCAAGACCTGGAAAGCACGGTCATGCAAAAGTTAATCTTATGGCTGTTGGAATTCTAGATGGTAGAAAACGTAATTTAGTTATGCCTGGTCACGATATGGTTGAAACACCAGTTATAGGCAAGAAAAACGCTCAAGTTTTATCAATAACAGGAGATTCAGCAAATTTAATGGATTCAGAAACTTTCGAAACATTTGATTTGGCAATACCTGAAGAATTACAAGGAAAACTTTCAGAAGGAATGACAATTGTATATTGGACTATCCTAGATGATAAAGTAATGAAACAAATAAAGAGCGATTAGGTGAAAAAAGATGGCAAAATTTCCAGAAGCACATGCAAGATTGTTTAAAAATATTTTTGTATGTAAAAAATGTAAATCTAGAATAAGAGCTTCTCAAATGAAAGTTTTAGACGGAAAAGTATCTTGTAGAAAGTGCAATTCCAAAGCTTTGAGAACAGTTAGATTAAAATAATTTTTTTATTAATTCTATTTCTTAATGTTTTTTAACTGAGTTAAATTTATATATATCTAAATTAAAAATAATGTAATGAGTGAGACTAAATCAAAATCAATCAAATCTTTAACAGATATTAAATCTCATAATACTTCAAGAACATTTTTTATATTTTTCTTAGCTTTAGTAGGAATTGTAAGTTTTTTCATAATTAAACCGTATTTAGCTTTCATAATACTTTCATTTATCTTGGCATATATGTTTAGACCATTATATGTTAAACTAAACTCAAAAATAAACAAAAGTTTACTTTCAGCAACCATAATTTTAATATTGGGGATGTTGGTATTTATACTTCCTGCATTTTTTTTAGTATATAAATTAGCTTCTCAAGCTTCTAATGTTTTTTCATTTTTAGGATCGGTTTCAATAAATACTATTTTCGATAACATTGTATCATATTTAGGAATAAACATAGATTTTGGTTCTTTACTCAGAGAATCAATAATACAATTCAGAGATTTCTTATCAAGTTCAGCAATATCTATATTAAGTTCATTAACAACAATACTTTTAGGATTATTCATTATGTGTTTTTTATTTTTCTATCTAGTAAAAGATGGAGACAAATTTATAAATTATTTAAAATCAATATCTCCTCTCAAAAAGAAGCAAACAGACGTTCTTTTCAAAGAAACTAGAAACGTGATTTCAGCAGTATTATATGGCCAATTACTCTCAGCATTAGTTCAAGGATTTGTTGGAGGAATTGGTTTTTTTATATTTGGAATATCAAATCCTGTTTTCTGGGGATTTTTTATGGGATTATTGTCTTTACTACCATTCATAGGTTCGGCATTTATTTGGGTACCTGTATCAATATTTTTAGTTCTACAAGAACAATATTTTGCAGGTATTGGTTTATTTCTTTACTGCGCAATAATTGTTTCAAATATTGACAATTTGATAAAACCTTCAATAATAGGATCTAAAGCAAATATTCATCCAACAATAATTCTTTTAGGAGTTTTTGGAGGATTACAATTATTCGGATTCATTGGTTTAATAATTGGACCTTTAATTCTTTCAATTTTAATGGTTTTAATAAAATTCTACCACGAAGAACACAATTAAACACCCCTCAAAACAAAAAATTTTATAAAAAAGAGATTCTTAAAAGCAGTATGAAGTTGTTTTATAGTTTTTTAATAATTCTATTAATAATTCCTTTAGTTTCTGCTGCAACTATAAAAGGTAGCGCTTATGATTTATCTTTCAATCAACTAACAACTGCAACAATAAGCATAAATACAACTCCTACCCAAACAAAAGTAATTAATTCTGGAGATTATGTATTTATAGTTCCTTTAGGAAAGTATAAGTTACATTTAAAGCAATATAATTATGATCAAGTCATAGCAGAAATTAATCAAACAATTGAAGTTAAAACAGATGGAGAATTCATATTAGATTTAATAGCATATCCAGTTATTGATTTTGAGAACCTTGATTCTATAGATATGGATTTAGAAGAAGAATTAATTCCTGAAAGCGAACAATATTCAATTTCCAGTTTTTTAATAAGATTAATGTATGTAGTTATTGGTATTTTTATTATAATTATAATATATGTATTCATTCGTAAAGATGTTGAGAAGGATATATCTAAAATAGATGAAATAGAAGATGATTTAGAAAATAAAATATTAGATTTCATAAAAATCGAAAAAACAACATCACAATTAATTGTAAGAAATAAATTTCCTCAATATAGTGAAGCTAAAATTTCATTAATAATAAAAAAATTAGAAGCTGAAAATAAAATAAAAAAGTATAAAAAAGGTAGGGCAAACATAGTCTCAATAAAATGAAAAGATGTCGGTGGGTAGAAAATCAACCAGATTTTTACAAAAAATATCATGACGAGGAGTGGGGAATTCCCGAACATCACGATATAAAATTATTTGAACTCTTAATTCTAGAAGGAGCCCAAGCAGGATTATCTTGGTCAACAATTTTAAAAAAAAGAACAGAATATAGAAAAGCATTCGATAACTTTGATCCCAATAAAGTATCAAAATACAATCAAGAGAAAATAAATCAACTTCTTCAAAATGAAGGAATAGTTAGAAACAAACTAAAAATACATTCTGCAATCAAAAACGCTCAAGTTTTCTTAGAGATTCAAAAAGAATTCAAATCCTTCAACAATTATATTTGGTCATTCACCCAAAATAAAACAATTTCGCAAATTTACAAAACAAAAAACGAACTATCTGATAAAATTTCCCAAGATCTGAAAAGAAGAGGAATGAAATTTGTTGGTTCTACCATAATATATTCATACTTACAAGCAATAGGAATAATAAATGATCACGAAAAAAAATGTTTCAAATTCTCGCCAAAATAGTTTCTATTTTTTTAACAACTTCGTTAACAATAGTGTCATTAGCACCCTCTACATTTAATCTTATCAAATTTTCAGTGTTGCTTTTACGAATATTAAAAAAATAATCTTCAGTGTATATACTCAAACCATCAACATTCACTTTTTCACCTTCAAATGATTTTTCTATAACTTCCAGTGCCTTTTCTTTATCAGAAACAACATAGTTTTTTTCTTCTATAGAATATCTTCTATTTATTATTTTTTTAGCAACCTTTTCAAGATCATTTTCAAGATAAAATTTAATTATATTAATAACTGTATAAAGGCTTGATTCAGTGAAACTTAAATCTCTATAAAAATAATGTCCTGATTTCTCACCCGCAAAGACAGTCCCATCTTTAACCATATGTTTCTTTATCAACGAATGTCCGGAAGGGTATAATTGTCCTTTAAACCCGTCATCATTCAATTCTTCTACAACACTTTGACTTGTTCTAACTTCGAATCCTACTTTATCCCCTTCTTTACATACAACTTTTGCCAAAATTGCAGTCATAATGTCTGGTGGAATCATTAAACCCGAAGATGTAAAACAAACAACTCTATCAGCATCTCCATCAAAAGCAAAACCTAAATCATACCTATTCTTTTTCATCTCTTCTAATAATTCCTTCACATTATCTTTCTTTATAGGATTACATTCATGATTAGGAAAATTACCATCAATAACTGGAAACAACACAGTCTCATCTATACTACTACCCATTATTTTTTTTAAAGCTTTAACTTCACATATACCCATACCGTTACCAGTATCTATTATTATTTTAAGAGGTTTTTTTATTTCTACACTCTTAGAAGAAAAATAAGTAACATAATCTTCAAAAATTTGCTTATTTAAAATTTCACCCTTTCTAAAAACTTCGTCATACTTAGATTTTTTAATCAATTCTTGTATTTCATCAAAACCATTTTCAGCATAAATTGGTCTAGCATTAGGACCACAAATTTTAAAACCATTATATTCTTTAGGATTGTGACTCGCCGTAATCATAATGCCTCCGTCTGCAGTTCCTCTAAACAATTCAAAATAAAATTGAGGTGTAGAACAACGTCCAATATTTACAACATCGCATCCCATCAAAGTAATTCCTTCAACCAATTTTTTATAAAGAACATCACTACTAGCTCTTCCATCTCTTCCAACAACCAATTTTTTAGCTTTTAAAAATACACTAACGGCTTTTCCCAACTCATAAGCAAGGTTTTCATCAACTTCTTGAGGATAAATTCCCCGAATATCATACATTTTAAAAGGATTCATACATCGTTTCAATAAAAGATAGTATATATACTTAACGAAAATTTCGTTTTCATAGATATATCGCAATAAATATAAATCAAATCCAAAGTAAAAACTTTTAAAGCAAAAGAAAATAACTTTAAACATAAATGATGCTTGGAAAGATTTTTGGAAGGGTTACAACAAAAGAGTTTAAATTTCTAGTTCAGAACGAAACAAAAAAATTTGAGTACGTTCAAATATATCATGGAGTTTATGATTATGTATTAGCACAAGTAATTGAGTTAGAAAAAAATGAAAATATGACAACCGCAACATGCCAAATAATCGGTTATGTAGATAAAAAAGACGGAAAAGTAAAATCTTTAAGAATTCCTTTAGAACCAAATTCAGAAGTTTTTCTAGCAGAATTAACTTTAATACAAAAAGTTATATGTTTAGAAAATGATGCAACAGGAGCTTATTTAGGTAAATTAGATGGAAAAGATTTAAACGTTCATTTAGATTTGAAAAAATTATTAACAAAACATTTAGCAGTTCTGGCAAAATCAGGTTCAGGAAAGTCATATTCAGTAGGAGTATTACTAGAAGAAATAATTGATAAGAATGTTCCTTTACTGATAATAGATCCTCATGGAGAATACTCATCATTAAAATATCCAAATGAAGAAGAATCTGAAATAAAACAAATGGTAAATTTCAATATATCTCCAAAAGGATACCAGATACAAGAATATTCTGACACCAAAATAAACATTCGAGCCAAACCTTTGAAATTACCTGAAAATTTATCCAATGAAGAAATAATCAAAATAATTCCTCAAAAACTATCAAATAATCAACTAGGATTACTATATAATGCAATAAATAATTCTACATCAAGAGATTTCGCTGAACTAATACTTAATCTCCAAGCAGAAGAATCATCAAATAAATGGCAAGTGATTGCTGCTTTAGAACAACTAATCAAATTAGATTTGTTTTCTGCATCACCAACCCCATATCATGAAATGATTCGTTCAGGTATTGCATCAATAATTAATCTTCGAGGAATAAATCCAGAAATACAAGAAATAATAGTTTACAAACTTACAAAAGATTTATTTGAACTAAGAAAACAAAACAAAATACCTCCATTTTTTTTAGTTTTAGAAGAAGCACACAATTTTTGTCCAGAAAGAAGTTTTGGAGAAAAAACTTGTTCAAAGATTATTCGAACAGTTGCAAGTGAAGGAAGAAAATTTGGACTTGGTTTATGCGTAATATCCCAACGTCCTGCAAGAGTTGACAAATCTGTAATTTCTCAATGCACAACACAAATAATATTAAAACTAACAAATCCCAATGATTTGAAAGCAGTATCAAATTCAGTTGAAGGAATAACAAATAATACAGAAAAAGAAATACAAAATCTTAGCATAGGAACTGCACTTGTAACAGGAATAACAGATGTTCCTTTATTTGTAAATGTTCGTCCAAGAAGAAGTCAACATGGAGGTCATACAATCAGCATTCTGCCATCAGGTGAAAAAGATTCAGGCCAAAAAATTCAAACATCAAAAACTGACGATGAATGTGATATGTTTCAAGAACTAGAATCTTTCCAAAAACAAAAACTTCTCCCAATAATAAAACCAGATGTGTCTGAAAAAGATTTAAATCTAATGAGTGAAAATCCAATTAAAAAAATAAATAAAATTCTAATACCTTCATATATTCTTACATGCAAAGATAAAGATCTAACATATAAATTATTAGTGACCCAAACCAACGGAGAAATAATAACAAATATAGAAGACTATGAAACAAAAAAAATACCTGATTTACAAGCATTGACTAAAAAAGAATTAACCATATTGCAATTTGCATTTTCTAATAAAGATTTCTCATCAACAGATTTAATACAAAAACTAGGAACAAACATAGATGTAGAAGAAGAATTAACCAACTTAACTACAAAAGAATATTTAGTAAAAAAAGATACTTACAAACTAAACAATAAATTTATATTTTCATCCCTAAAAAATTATAAAACGTTTAAAGAATCCGAATTCATTCGAATTTCTTATGATTTCAAAGAAGAACCGAAAATATCTTTGGATAAAATAATAGAAGTAATTCAGAAATTTACAACTGTAATCGACAATATTGAGGTATTTGTCCTAAAATACCAAATAGAGTATTGAGTTACAACACAAATAATAAATTAAATCTACCCTATATAAAAACAATTGACTTTATTTCTATACTAAAACTTATTTTAATAAAAAATATATTTCTCCTCGTGTTTTTTTGGTTAAATTTATAACAATTAACTTTATTCTACAACTATGCTTCCAAAAACAAAAGAAACTTGGGAAAAATGGATAGAATCGCTAAAATGCGAAACAACAGACTTAGATCAATCTAAATACATACAAGAGCTGGCAAATTTATTAGAAAAAACTATTTTGAAAGAAGCAAAAGAAAAAATAGGTGTTTTATTCTCAGGAGGAGTAGATTCAACTTTAATTTGTCACATTCTTAAAAAAAATAACATTTCTTTTAAAGCAATTTCTGTAGGATTTTATGATGAAAATAAAAAATTTCCTGAAGATTTAGAAAATTCAAGAAAAATTGCAAAAGAACTTCAGTTAGATTACTACGAAATAATTTTAAATACTGAAGAAATAGAAATTCTATTTAAAGAAACCACAAAAATTTTAGGAAAAGGATATTCCGATGTTGTAAATGTAGGTGTTGGTTCTGTTGAAGTTGCAGGCATAAAAAAATTAAAAGAATTAGGTTGCGAAAGCATCTTTAGTGGTTTAGGAAGTGAAGAAATATTCGCAGGTTACGATAGACATGATAAATCTGAAGATCCACACAATGAATGTTGGATAGGCTTAAAATCTATGTTCGAAAGAGACCTGATTAGAGAATTTAAAATTGCAAATTATTTTAACATAAAAACATTAGTTCCTTTTTTAGATGAGGATTTAATCAAATATGCTATGAAAATACCTGTCAAATATAAAATTTCTAAAACAAAGAAAAAAATAATATTAAGAAAAGCAGCAAAAAAACTAGGTTTACAAGACGATTTTTCACAAAGACCAAAAAGAGCAGCACAATATGGTTCTAGAACGGATAAAGCCATAGCTAATTTGGCTAAAAAACACAAATTCAAGTATAAGAAGGATTATATCCTGTCTTTACTAAATTAAAAAATATTTATAAATAGAGAAATATAACTGATTAAAAATGAATGAATCTTTATTAATATCCCAGGGAGCTTTATTAACTTCGAATCCTTTTCTAACTTCAATAGTTATAGCTATGATTATATTCATATCAGGATTAATTATAGGTAGAATTGTTGGAAAAATTATTGAAAAATTATTGAAAGAATTTCGTGTCGATCCAACAATAAAGAAAAAAACAAACATAAAATTATCTGTTGGTAAGTTACTGGGCGTCTTCGTTCAAACATCAATATATATTTTATTCACAGTAATAGCTTTAAATTATGTCGGTCTAACTTCCCTAATATTAAATATAATTTCAATAGCAATAATAATAATTTTATCAATATCATTTATTTTAGCTCTAAAAGATTCTTTGCCAAACCTAATCGCAGGAATTTCCATAAGAAAAAATTTATCTATTGGAAAAAAACTAAAATACAAAGATTTAGAAGGTTTGGTCGAAGAAATAAGCTTATTTGAAGTAAAAATAAAAAAATCAAACGATGATGTATTACACATTCCTAACTCTGTTTTCGTAAAAGAAAAATACATTACAAAAAAGTAATTATTTTCTTCCACCCTTCATACTAAACCTTCCAACAGAAATAATTTCAACATCAAAAACTTCTCCCGCTTTAACTCCTTCAACAAAAACAGAAATATAATTATCAGTATAACCAACAAAATCAGAAACAAAATTAACTTTCAAAATCTTTCCAATATACTTCTTCAGAGGATTTTGTTCCTGAATTAACTTCATAAGTTTAGAACTTCTTTTCTTAACAACATCTGTAGATAGTAGTTTCATTTTTGCAGCCATAGTTCCACTTCGAGGATAAAATTTAGAAACATTAATCATAACAAATTTCCAAAAAGAAACCAAGTCTAAAGTTTTATCAAAATCCTCTTCAGTTTCAGTAGGAAATCCACAAATAATATCTGTAGAAAAAGTTATTGAAGGATTTCTCTTTTTAATAACTTTCAAAGCTTCTTCAAATTCAGAAACGTTATACTTTCTTCCCATTTCTTTTAAAACAGAATCACTTCCAGCTTGTGCAGGTATGTGTAAAAATTTATAGAAACAATCATTCATAAGAATCTCAGCTAACTCTTCTCGATATTCATAAGCGAAATTAGGATTCAACATTCCAATTCTAACTTTGCAATCCAAATTAATTTTAACAATTTCTTTCAATAAATCAACAAGACTCAAACCAATATCTAAACCATAACAACCATTATCTTGAGAAACCAACCAAATTTCTCGAACTCCTTCCAACTTTGCTTTACGAATTTGATTTAATATACCTTCCATAGAAAAACTTCTCAAATTACCACGAGCAAATTTAGTTTTACAATATGCGCAGTTCCCCATACATCCTTGTAATATAGGAATTTTAGCAATAAATTTATTGTCGCGAGAAGAAGGTAATTCTATTCTTTCAAAATTTCTTCTTTCCAAAAATATAACTTTTTCACCACTAAGAGTTTTACGAACAGCTTGGACAATTTTATCTAGATTATCTAAACCAACAAGAGAATATTTTTCTAATCTTTCATCTTCTCCACTTTGAGGTATACATCCACAAACAATTAAAGGTTTCTTTTCTTTAACAATTTTTGAAAAAAATTTATCTTCAGTAGGGTTCTTAACAGTACAAGTATTAAAAATAACTAAATCATAATCTTCGTTAACAATTTCGAATCCTTCATTAACTAAATATTCTTTCATAGTTTCAGAGTCCGCTTGATTATGTGCACATCCATATGTAAAAATACAAATTTTAGTCATATTGTAATAAAAAATAGCAATCTTATTTAAAAATTCACATATATGTTTATATATAAGCATACACATCAAATATTATAGGGTGTTAATTATGGAAGAAGATCTCAAATTCCCAGACGATTACATGTCGATAGATTCAATGGATATTTTATCACAATACAATCATATAAATACAGATATAAGAAAAGCATATGAGTTAGGAAATCAATTTGAATTTTCTAAATTACCTGAAAATGTAGACCACATCTTTTGTATAGGGATGGGAGGATCTTCTATAAGTTTTCAATTTTTAAAATCTTACCTATTGTTTAAAGGCATAAATAAACCCATCACCATAATCCAAGATTACACTCTTCCAAATACATTAACTAAAAATTCATTAGTTTTTGTTGCAAGTTATTCAGGAAATACTGAAGAAACTTTAACATCTTATAAAAGCGCTCATAGAATAACTGAAAACATTTTCGCAGTTTCAAGCGGAGGAAAATTAGAAGAACTTTCAAGATTAAATAAAAATCCATTTGTACTTCTACCACCTGGTTATCAACCAAGAACTGCAGCGATTTCTTTTATGTTTTTCCCATTCTTAAAATTATTAGAAAGACTTCATATCGTAGAAAATGTAGCACCCTCTGTTGAATCAATAGTTTCAACATTATCAAAACCAAAATTTAAGGAATTAGCAATTTCAATAAGTGAAAAATTAATTGATAAAATACCTATAATTTATTCTTCAACCTTAATGTATCCTGTTGCGTACAGATTTAAAACACAGATAAATGAAAATGCAAAAACTCATGCATTCTCACACAAATACAGTGAAATGAATCACAACGAAATTTTAGGATATATGAATTTAAAAGCACAATATCATATAATAACATTCAGATTTAATGACGATCATAGAAGAATTCAAAAAAGAATGGATATAGTTAAAGAATTAACAAATTCTAAAGGCGTTGCAACGACGGAAATTGCACTTAGTGGAGAGGATTTTTTAACAAAAATGATGTCTGCAGTTCTTATAGGAGATTTAACTTCAATATATTTAGCACTAAGATATAAAATCGATCCTTCACCAATAGAACCTATAGAAGATTTAAAGAAAAAGTTAGGCACAATAATTTTTTAACTCAAAGTGTCTAAAAACGTTAAATTCTTGTGTTAGAGACTAATATAATGATGTTGCTTATAAGAAAAGATTTATAAACGATATATTATTCCTCAAAATACGCAAATTGATTGCGGGGTTGTAGTGTAGCTTGGTCTATCATCTGTGGTTTGGGACCATAGGACCCCAGTTCGAAATGAGGGTGTTCATGTGATTGTGTAAAACCTTCACGATTGTCTGGGCAACCCCACATTTACAATCATAAGCAAGGTATAAATAAAATGGCAAAAAAAAGCACATACGGCTCAACGAGAAAATTTGGTAGTCGATATGGTAAAACTGTGCGGGATAAATTTGGTAGATTAGAATCTGAACAAAGTAAAGATTACAAATGTCCTTATTGTTCACGCGAAGCTGTCAAAAGAGAATCAGCAGGTATTTGGGTTTGTGACAAATGCGGATCCAAATTCGCAAGTAAGGCATACAAAGTTGCAAAGTTACCTAGATTAAAGGTATCAGCTACTGAAATTTAATTAATTCTCGGATTGTTTCCGAGAAATTTCGTACTCAGGAGGTTTAACCATGACACAATACAGATGTTTCTCATGTAATAAAGAAATAAAGGAAGAATATATTAAAAAGAAAGTTCGTTGTATTTATTGCGGAGCTAAAATGATTTTCAAATCTAGAACTGCATCAACTAAAGTTAAAGCAAGATGAAAGCTAAAGTTAATTTAGAATTAAATAAATTATCTTCCAAAGATATAATTCATTTACAGAAACTATTTGAACTTGAAGATAAAATATTTTCAGACAATCGTGCAAGCTATGATTTAATAGCGACAGACGAAGAAATCGTTTTTAAAATCGAGGCGAAAGATGCAGTTGCTTTAAGAGCATGTTTATCTGCAATAACAAAAACTCTTTCAATTTACGAACGTACGAAAATGAAAGTTGAGGATTAAGATGAGTGACGAAGAAATACAAAAATTAAGTTTTATGGAACAAAATCTTTCAAACATAGTTAATCAACGTACTGCTTTTCAAAGACAAATACTTGAGATAAATAACGCTTTAGAAGAATTAAAAAATGTTGATTCAGCATATCAAATAACTGGAACAATAATGTTGAAAAAGAGTGCGAAAGATTTAAATGAAGATTTAAATTCAAAAAAATCTCTTGTTGAAGTTCGCTTGAAAAATTTTGAAACTCAAGAGAAAACACTTAGAGAAGAAATGAATAAATTAAGACAATCAATAATGTCAAAAAAATAATATGCGATGAAGTTTAATTCATCCCCAATTAAAAATTTAAGGTGTGAAAAATGAATGAGGCTATTGATGAAGTAATTTCCTTTATAGAAGAGTTAGAAACTGATAGTGGTGTACCTAGAAACGTCAAAGCAAAATTGGCAGAAATAAATAAAGAATTAAGGAAAACCAACAAAGAAAATATTTCTTTAACATTAAATAAATTATTATCGGACTTAGATGAAATATCTAATGATGTAAATTTAGATTCTTTCACAAGACAACAGTTATGGGGAATAACTAGTATGTTGGAAAGTGTTGAATTGGATTAAATATATATACTTTATATATTAAATATAGGTAACTTTCTTAAAAGTATGAGAATATCATACTTTTATAATTCATATAAATATCGAGGGGAATTAGATGAAAGAAAGAATAACTATAACACTAGATAAAACATTATTAAACAGTGTGGATAATACAATAGATAATACAAATGTCAAAAATAGAAGTCATGCAATTGAACTTTTATTGTCAAGGTCTTTGAAACAAAAAAATCTCAAAAAAGCAATACTTTTAGCAGGGGGCACAACCAAAATTGGCTTAGGAAAATCCAAAACTTCTGCTTGCTGCTCGATCGTTAATTCTCGTAGAGTTATAGAACATATAATTTTATCTTTAAAGAAAAATAACATAGATGAATTTATAATAGTTGGAGAGAAAAGTTGTGTCGACAAAATAAAAACTTATTTACATCCTGAAAAATATAACGCCGAAATAAAATTCATAGAAGAAATTGAAAATGCAGGAACTGCAGGAGCATTAAAATTAGCTTCAGAAGAAATAAGTGGACCTGTTGTTGTTTGTAACACAAATTCTTTGTTTCAGATAGATTTAAATGAAATGTTTGAGTTTCACAAAAAATCAGATTCTTTAGCAACAATAGCTTTAACTACAGCAACAGATGTTAAAAAATTTGGCGTGGTTACTTTAAATGGAACCAAAGTTTTTTCCTTTGATGAAAAACCATCTAAAAAAATACCCTCAAACATAATATCTGCAGGATGTTATATTGTTGAGCCCGAGATTTTAGATTTAATTCCTGAAGGTTATAGTAAAATTGAAGAAGATGTTTTTCCAAAGTTAGCTAGACAAGAAAATCTTTCTGGATTTATGTTCTATGGTAAATGGAATAGAATAGATTCTAAAGAAGCAATTGAAAGAGCAGAAGGCGAATGGTAATAACTTAATTCAATTAACGGACTATTATGTCCATATTTTTCTTTTAGAAAATAAAATAAAAAATAAAAAAATAAATTGAGTTCAGAGCCCTGTTCACAGCTTGCTTCGGAGCTCTTTGGATTTTTCTAAAGCCACATCAAACATATTACTAATTTCTTCAGCTTGTAATCCAACATCTCCGCCCTTTTGCAAGGAACAAAATTCACCATTTTCTTTTACAGTAACTGTAAGACGGGCATCAATTGCTTCTTCCTCAACCAATGTAGGATCGACAACCATATGGTCCCCAATTTTACAAATGGTAATTGCAATAGGTTTTTGTTGAACTTGAAGCTTTTTATCACTTAGTTTTTTGTAATTGACAGTTCCATCTTCTTTTATTTCAGGAAATTTGGCAGTACTCAAAGCAGCCAAAGCAGCCAAAGCACCAATATCAATTATATTTCCGTCATGATTCAAAGGAACTAAATCAACAGAAACTATCCAAACCTTTTCTCCTTTAGTTATACAAAGAGATTTTGTATCGACAGCTTTACTTTCTCGAATACCTCTATCAATAACTCGTCCAATTTCAATAGCATCAATACCAGGTGGTCCTGATTCAATATCTCCGTGAGCTATTGGTAATAACTCACATCCAACCATCAAAACTCCTTCATCAGGAGAGTCAGGATATGGAGTTCCAATAGATAATTTAACTCCTGCTAAAATTTCTGTGTCTCCAACAGTAACTCTAGCTGAACCTTCTGCAGTTGTAATAATATCAGTTTCAATTTTAATTTCTCTAAATTCATCTAATTTTCGTCCATCAAATCGAATACCTGCTGCAAGAGTTTTCAGTAAATGTGTTTTTTCATTATAATTCATTTTTCTTCACCTGCAATTTTATATTTGTCTCTAATTGCTTGTCTTTGAATTTCTGCAATTTCCACACAAGCTTCTTTTCCCATTTCAATTGCCTTATTTAATTCTTCTTTGGTAACTTGTCCGTCCATTTGAAGTAAAGTTATTTCTCCAGTTGAAGGTACTGAAGCCATTGCAGTATCTACTGCTCCACCTTTCGTTTCATCAGCTTCTTCCTCATAACTTAAATCAACAACAACATCTCCTTTAACACGTCCAACAGCCACTGCTGCAACCATATCATTCATAACAAGTCCCGCATCTGCTAATGCAATTGAAGCTGCACAAATTCCAGCACATCTGCTACCTGCATCTGTTTGAGGAAGTTCTATGAAAACTTCAAAGCCACTATTTTTAAATTTAGTTAAATCTAAAACAGGCATTAATGCCTTTTCAGACACCATACTTAATTCTTTTGCTCTTCTGTTTGGTCCAGGTCTAACTCTTTCTCCCTGACCAGAAAAAGGCATCATATTATAATTAACTCTAAGTATACCTGTTTCATGTTTCATTAAAAATCTAGGTTTTATTTCTTTAGGACCATATACTGCAGCATATGCCCAAGTTTTACCTATTTTAAAATATCCACTACCATCTGCGTTTTTTATCACGCCTGCTTTAGCCTCAATAGGTCTAAGTTCGTTTGGTTTTCTACCATCAATTCTGCTCATTGTTCATCACCTTGAGTTTCTTCTTCAAAATCATCATTTTCTTCAGTTTTGTCTTCTAATTTAACACCAGTTTCTTTTTCTAGAAATTGTTTAATTCTATCAGTCAATCCTGAGATGTGTGATTCTTTTTCAATTTTTTGAATTGTTTGAGCTGCAAGGTTTTCCATTTTAGGATCTTCTCCATATAACCAAACTAATCCATTTTGTCCAACAACTATTTTACAATCAGTTGCTTGTTTAATTAAAGAAACCATTGAACCTTTCTTACCAATTACTCGTGGAACTTTATATGTATTTATAGGAATAATTCTCCCTCCACGTAATTTGTGTAATCCTTGTCCTCTTACACTCAAATCAATTAAATTTTGACTTGAAACATTTGTTATTTTTGCAACAACATAATCATTTATTTTAAAATATTTAGCTAAATCTGCACCTCTAGGAATAAATTCAAAACTTCCATCCTTTACAGGTATGAGAGCACTGTGAGGTCCTCCTAAATCTACTCTCCACCCAGCCGAAATTATATCAAAAACTTTTCCTATAATTACATCATTTCGTCTTGGCGAATACTTTCCAGCTAAAGGAATTGTTTTTATAACTTTTCCATCCAAGGAAACAATTCCAATTTTATTAGCTAATATTTTTTCACCCAACCTATATGTTCCATAGCTTGGAAGATAGTCCATACCTTCAGCAACCACTTGCCCTGGCACGACAACGTCTTTTTCTTGTACTAATAACTTACTCATTTTATATCTCTCCATATATCTTATTTTATTTTTTCAATATTTACACTCGCGTGAGTTTGACTATTCAAATTTGAAATTAAATCTTGACTTCTACCTGCAGCAATTCTCACTACAAACATAGCACTTCCATCATGCAACCACTTTTCATTAATAAGAGTCCCTTCAGATAAAAGAATTCCTTTAACTTTAGCAGCATAATGTGTTGGTGCATGGACTGAGAATTCAAATTCCTCAACAGAAATAGGAATTATTGGTTGTAATTTTTGCATTATTTCCTTTACTTGCGATTCTGCAGATTTGTTATAATCGATTTTAATTTTAGCCTCTTCCATTGCCGCCTCAATTCTGTTTATTGGATGAGGCAACTTTGTTTTAGGATCAACAGCGTTTCTATGAATTATGTTAATTATTTTTTTTAACTTTTTTTCATGAATCTCTTGTCTATATTTTTGTGTGAATTGAATTTCACCTTTATCAATCATAACTTTAGCAATCTTAAAAACATCAGTTGTATTAAATACTTTTTCCAAATCTTCTTCAGCAGATAAAAGTCCTTTTTTCATATCTGAAAATATTTTATTTGCTTGAATTATCTCTTCAACATCAACAACTTCTCCGTTTTTATATGCTATAATTTTGTCAGGTTCTATTGCAATTTCAAATTGAATCCCATGACTTTTATAGCGAACAAGATTAACAGATATTTGTTTTCTGTCATCAATTAATTTATCGCCTTTAGTCATTTTTTCACCTATTTAGTGATTTTAATTAATTCTTCTTTAGAGAATTTTTTCATTTCTTTACTATCTTTACAAATGTATGCTGCATCAATTCTCTCAATTGAGAAAGCTTCATCTAAAAATTGTTTTATTGCTTTAACAGCCAATTTAAGAGCATCTTCAACTTTCATATTATCTTTATATTCTTTATGAAGAATTTCTTGAATTTCTCCTTCCCCTTCACCAATAACTGAAGCTCTGTATTGATAGAATAATCCTGTTGGATCTGTTTGGTATAACTTTACACCATCGTTAGCTACACCTGCTACTAAAAGGGATACGCCAAAAGGTCTTAAACCACCAGACTGAGTACATAATTGTTTCAAATTACAAATATCTTTAACAATTGTTAAAGTATCTACAGGCGTATCATACTTAATTTTATTGTCTTGAGCTTTGCTTTGAGCTCTTTCTATTAAAACTCTTGCATCTGAAATAATTCCTGCAGCTGTTGCAATTATATGATCGTCTATTTGAAATATTTTATCAATTGCTTCAGTTACAACTAGTTTATCTGCAATACGTTTGTCTGTAACTAATAAAACTCCATCTTTACAAACAAGACCCATAGCAGTGTTTCCTAATCGCACTGTTTTCTTTGCGTACTCAACTTGCAATAACCGTCCATCTGGACTAAACATGGTTATTGCTCTATCATATCCCATTACTTGATGTGGCATAGGTTGCATTTTCTTTTTCCTCTTAATTTTTTTACATATATTTTTCTTTGGCCTTTTTCAGAATTCCTGAAACGCCCAAAGTTGTTATTCTAACTTCATTCACTCCTAATTTTGAAATCAATAAAAAGTTTGCTCGAATTTCATCAACCATTTTGTGATTCACTCGAATTATTCCTTTTAACGATTCTGAGTCGAATGCAATAGGTAATATTCCTGCCTTTGCAGTTCCGAAAACACCTAAATTTTCTTTTAATTTGTGAATGAATTGCTCTTGTATTTTTCTACCATTAAATTCGCCTTTAATTTCAAGATTATATACTAAATACCTTTTCTTTTCTTTTGCACTTGGTCTCAAAGCCTTTAACGATAGCATTTTCTTCCTGTATATTTGCTTTATATCCTTAGAATACAAATATACTATATTCCACTTATTCTTTCACAAGTTGAACTATATGATTGTGAACTTATTTATAAATGTTATCTTCCAAATAGATTATTTTTTAAAGAAGGCTTTATTTCCAAAAATATGAACTTTAAACGTCTTTTCAAACAAATTCTACTACTCTCAAGCTGTCCAACATATGGAGGACAAGCTGTTATGGGAGGTGTTATGATGAAAGGAAAAAACACATATAGTGTTTCTCTGTACAATAATAACGAAGTTCATACAAAATCCTTTCCATTCAAATCATTAACACAAAAAGTTAAATTCTTAGGACTTCCTTTCATAAGAGGAATAATAATGCTTTTTGAAATGTTAATAATAGGATATAAATCATTATCTTATTCTTCAGAATTTGAATACACTAAAGAAACAGAAGATGAATCTTCTGCATTTGGAATAATGATGGTAATAAGTTTAATTTTCAGTTTATTTTTTGCAATATTTTTATTTAAATTAGTACCTCTCTCTGCAGCAACTTGGATAGATTCAATATTTAACTTATCTTCAGTCTGGTTCAATTTACTTGACGGAGGAATAAAACTACTTATTTTTATTTCATATGTATATTTCATAGGATTACTTCCAGAAATAAAAGATGTCTTTAGATATCATGGTGCAGAACATAAAACTATAAATTGTTTTGAAAGTGGAAAAGAATTAAACTTAAAGAATGTAAGAAAACAATCAACCAGACATTTAAGATGTGGAACAACATTCTTACTTCTAGTAATAGTCATAAGTATTTTAGTTTATGTTTTAATACCCAAAACATTACCTTTTGGCTATAATCTATTATTGAGAGTTGCACTGCTGCCTTTCATTGCTTCAATTTCATATGAATTTCAAAGATTAGCTGCTAGAAAAAATATTTGGATATTAAAATTATTTTTATATCCGGGATTACTACTACAAGCATTAACTACAAAAGAACCTTCAATAAAACATTTAAGATGTGGTATTGCTGCTTTAAAAGATGTTATTAAAAATGATTAATTATTCTTTTCTCCAAACATCCATATAATATTCAAAATTTTGTTTTCCTGCCAAAGTTAATTTTAATTTAGACAGTTCCTCTAAAGTTGCCCATTTAAAATCAGAAAATTTATCTTCCTCAAGAGGCTTAGCTTCACCAGAAGCCCATTCACAAACAAAAGAGGGACCAATCCAATGTTTACCTTCTTCAACAGCTTCAACCAAACGCAAAAATTTTAAATTTTTAATCTCAATACCAAATTCTTCTAAAACTTCTCTTCTAATACCTTCTTCGAAAGTTTCTCCAAAATCTAAACCTCCACCAGGAAAATCCCAAAGACCAATATCATCTCGTGCTTTAAATCCTCTTTTACCAACAAGAATTTTACCTTCTTTTAAAATTAAAGCTCCAACACCCACACCAATATAATGTTCGCCCTTTATCATTTTGAATAATTTCTCCACATTTTTTCCAATTCATTTTTGTGAACAAAATCTTCAACATTCCATTTTTCAGCTTCTTCTTTGAAAATATCAAATTCTTTTTTAGTTAATTTATCTTTAAGAACATTTCCAATATTAAATATTATTTGGACAATAGAATCTACTTGAGAAGAAATTTCATCAACATCTTTTCTTATTTTTTTCATTTCAAAATTAAAATTTTTCTGATTTCCATCTAATTTTACTTCAAAATCTTTATATTGTTTTTTTAATTCACTATCAATTTCATCAAGCAATTTGAATCTGTGATTCAATCTTTCTTCCACCAATTTATTATCCATGTCTATCTTGCACATTTCTTTCTTTTTAATTCTTTCTTTTACATCTTCCAAACTCTGGAGTAATAACACAACCTTTTTATATATTAATCATCAATTAAGGTGTAATGACTTAGTGCTAGTAAGGGTGCGGGGTAAGACGATGACTAATGATTTTGATATAATGCCGCCTGTAGAACCAGGTATGGAAGAACAAAAACCAAAAAAAAGCTTTTTCTCTAAACTTTTCAATAAAAAAGAACAACCTGTGCCTAATCCCGAAATTGAAGAAAAAATAGATTTACCAGAAGAACCTAAAAAAGACAAAAAACCTGGTTTAAAAGTTGAAGACATAAGAGCAAAACTAGGTCTAGACGATCAAGTTAACACTCAACATCTTTATGAAAAATTAGAAAAAAACGCAAATAAAGATGTTGAAAAAGAAGCAAAAGAATATGATATGTTTACCGAAGAAACAACTGAATTGGAACAAAAAATAGATTTTACAAAAGACGTTCCAGATAAATTTAATTTTGAAGTTCCTGAACACGATTTTAGTGAAGATATAAGTATTCCTTCAAAATCAACATCTTTCATTGAAGAAATAAAAGAAGACGTTCCTGTAAAGCCAATCAAAACATCTAAAATTGATAAAGATTTAAACATAGAAGAATTTAATCTTCCTGAAGATGAATTTGATTCTGATATTGAACTGAAATCTCAAAAAGAAGTTAACAAAGATCTTTCAGTTTACAAAAAAGAAATGAAAGAATTTGGAGAAGCTACAAAAGATTTAATTCTACAAAAAAAGAGAAAACACTTAGAAAACGTTTTCAAACTTTCAAATAAAGAACATTTAACTTCGATAGAATCTTTACTAAAATTAGCTAAAGACAATACTAAATATCACAAATTCAAAGATTCCGTCATGAAAAACAAACAATCTTTTATTGCTTGGGTAAATAGAGTTTTAGAAGTTCAAAAAGAAACTGAAGATCTTCTAATAAATGAGTTGTTGAAACGTGTAAACAACTTACAAAAAGATTATACTTCTCAAATTAATAAAAAAGTAACACAATACCAACCAATAAAAGAGAAAAAATTAAATGAATTTAAACAAAAAGAGAACAATCTTAAAAATAAAACCAACTATGTTGAAGACTACTCAAAGAAATTAAAAGATTTAAATAAAAAACTTAAAGATGAAGAATCTAAAATAAAAAAAGAAAAAGAATCTCTAAAACAAAAAGAAAATGAATTAAAAGTAAAGTACGAACATAAAGAAGAAAAATTAAAATCTTTTTATGAACACAAACAAAAAGAATTTAAAACTTGGTCTGATCACCAAAATAAACTACTTAAATTAAAACAAGATAAGTTAGACAAACAAAAAGAAAAGTTTGAAGAAGAAGCAAACAAAATCAAAGAAGAACTTTTAGAAGTTAAAAATGATTACATTCAAATAAAAAAATTCTATGAAAAAGAATATGGAAAAATAAAACCTTCAATAAATAAAATTCACAAAGAAGAAAAATCCATAGAAACTGAAGAGAAATATTTACATCATGAAGAAGAAGAGTTTGAAAATAGACGAAAACAATTAGAAGAAAGTTTAAAACAACAAGAATCCAAATTAGTTGAAAAAATAAATTACAATGAAAGTCTTTTAGCAACTTTAGCTAAAGAAAAATCAGAATTACAACAAATAAAATCAGATATTGATCAAGGAGGTTTCTCAAATTATCTTAAAAGAGAACTATCAAATATGCCTGAAGACGATTATGTTGATCCTGAAGATTTAAAACTAAGACATTCAACAGTATTAGAACCACAAATGAATTCTTTAAATGAATTATACGATATGATTTCAGAATGCAAATCCCACTTAATTAATGGAAATTTCGAGAAAACAAAAGAAATCTATAAAAATTTAACAAAAAAATATGCTGACTTAGATGTAAAAGATGAAGAGAAAAAAGAAATTGATATAGAAATCAGAGAATTATATGACGATATTCATTTAAAACTCTTAGAATACGAAGCATTATCACATCTATGATAAAACATCAACATATAGAAAACCATTTAATATACTTTAAATTCTTTTTATCATGATTACATTAGACGCGAAAGATTTTTGTCAATATGAATCTTCTTTAAATACTGCTTTAGCTTTAGCTTCTTTATTAAAAAAAGAAATAAAAATCATAAATATAGACAAACTTCCAATAACCTCAGTACAATCATTAACAGTCTTAAAAGAAGCTACAAATGCTTATGTTGAAGGAGGAATACTAAATTCAGACGAAATAATATTTCAACCCACAAAAGAATTTAATTTAAAAAAAGCAGAATTTGAATTAGATAAAGATTCTTCATTTTTAGAAATATTACAATCTTTGTTAATACCCATATTATTTTCAAACAAAAAAACACATCTAAAAATAAAAGGAGGAACACATTTAACAAAAATTTCACTGGAATATTTAAAAGAAGTTTTAATAAATTATTTACAAAAATATACTAAAGGAATATTGTTAAAACTAAATTCAATCGGTTTTTTTTCAGAAGGAGAATTTGAATTAATCATCGATAGTAAAACAAACTTAAACAACATAGAGCCCATAAACATACAATACCATTCAAATTTAATAGGGATAAAAACCCACTTAACGTTAACAAATGATTTAGAAAAATATGCAAAACCCATTAGACAACTACTAGAATTGTCTTTTCCAGAAATAACCATTATAACACTACCAAAATCAAAAAAGTGTGAGAAATCTTGTTTAGTTTTAGACTCATTTGCATTATTTGGAAAAGACGATAACTTTGATAACAAATCCCCTTACATAAAACATTTATCAAAAGTAGCTCCCCAAGAAATATCACTAAACTCTGAAAGTTTTCAAAAAGCAATTTTAAATTATATAAAAGAATTAAAAGAAATTCTGAACAAAGACGGAATAGATGAAACTTCATCCATCTTTCTATTACCCATAATTGGATTGTCTGGCGGAGAGATCATTGTTCACGAAGTTACACAAGAAATAAAATCCTTGATTTTTGTCATTGAAAATATTCTAAACATAAAATTTAAAATTAAAGATAAATCTATTTCTAATGAAATAATTTCAATAAACGATCTTTAATTATTTATAAATAAAATAGAAACATTTATATATCATTTATGTTTACCTCGTCTTTGTTGACTTTAAATCAACGAGAATAAGAAAATGACAAAAGAAAAAAAATCCTCGAAAAATGATGAGATAACTTCATTAAAAGAAGAATTAACTCAAATGAGTAATAATTTTTTAAGACTTCAAGCAGAATTTGCAAATTATAGAAAAAGAAATGATTGTCTTGCAGAAGATTCATTTAATAATGGTGTAGAACGAGTTCTAACAAAACTAATAGATGTTTTAGATGATTTTGATTTAGCTTTACAAAACACAGATGCAAAACCTGAAGATATCAAAAAAGGTTTAGAACTAATTTATGCAAAATTATTTGGAGTTGGAGAAGAATTTAATCTCAAAAAAATAGACTGTAAAGACCAAATTTTCGATCCTAAAATTCATGAAGCTCTTTTAGCAGAAGAATCAGAAAAACCTGAAGGAACAATATTAGAAGAACTTCAGAAAGGATACAAAGTCAATGAGAATGTTATAAGACATTCAAAAGTTAAAGTTTCAAAAAATACAGAAGAACAAAACAAGTCTTCTAATACAAAAAATAATAAAGGTGAAAAAAATGAGTAAAATT
Organism: uncultured Methanosarcinales archaeon; assembly: GCA_964430665.1. Taxonomy (GTDB): domain Archaea; phylum Nanobdellota; class Nanobdellia; order Woesearchaeales; family SKGA01; genus JAQUYS01. The sequence goes on from CAYSFC010000003.1 coordinate 43,905, forward strand.
ATTGGTATAGATTTAGGTACAACATTCAGTGCTGTTGCAGTACTTGAAGGTGGAAAACCAACTATAATTCCGAACGCAGAAGGAGCTAGAACAACACCAAGCGTAGTTTCCATAAAGAATGGAGAACGATTAGTTGGAAAATTAGCAAAAAATCAATCGGTTTTAAACCCAGATCACACTGTAAGATCAATCAAAAGACATATGGGTGAAGATCACAAAGTAACAATAGATGGGAAAGATTATAGTCCTCAAGAAATTAGTGCAATGATTTTAGGAAAACTAAAAGCAGATGCAGAAGCATACTTAGGAGAACCTGTAAATAAAGCAGTAATAACTGTTCCAGCCTACTTTACTGATGCACAAAGACAAGCAACAAAAGATGCAGGTAAAATTGCAGGACTAGAAGTTGAAAGAATTATCAACGAACCGACTGCAGCATCATTAGCATATGGATTAGATAAAGGACATGATCACACAATCTTAGTTTTCGATTTTGGTGGTGGAACTTTTGATGTATCTATATTAGAACTAGGAGATGGTGTTTTTGAAGTTAAAGCATCAAACGGAGATAACTTATTAGGTGGAGACGATATAGATCAACTCTTAATTGATTACATGGCTGATGATTTCAAAGCAAGCCAAGGTGTTGATTTAAGAAACGACAAAACAGCTTTACAAAGATTAAAAGAAGCTGCAGAAAATGCAAAGATTGAATTGTCCTCAAAACAATCCACAAGCATAAATCTACCTTTTATTACAGCAGATTCAACAGGTCCAAAACATCTAACTATGGAAATTACAAGACCTCAATTCAACGATTTAATTAAAGATATACTTGAAAGATTAAAAGCTCCAACAGAGAAAGCTCTAAAAGATTCTGGTTTATCTACAAATGAAATAAACAAAATTATTTTCGTAGGAGGTTCAACAAGAATACCTGCAGTACAAGAGTTAGTTAAAAAACTAACTGGAAAAGAAGGAGATAAATCTGTAAATCCAGATGAAGCTGTTGCACTAGGTGCATCCATTCAAGGAGGAATTCTAGCAGGAGATGTTAAAGATGTTTTACTTTTAGATGTAACTCCATTAAGTTTAGGTATTGAAACTTTAGGAGGTGTTTTTACAAAAATAATTGATAAAAACACAACAATTCCAACAAAGAAAAGTCAAACATTCTCTACTGCAGCAGATAATCAACCAGCAGTTACAATCAAAGTTGGTCAAGGTGAACGTTCTATGTTTACAGACAATAAAGAACTAGGACAATTCGATTTAGTGGGAATACCTCCTGCACCTCGTGGAGTTCCACAAATCGAAGTTACCTTCGACATAGATGCAAATGGAATAGTTCATGTTTCTGCAAAAGATTTAGGAACAAATAAAGAACAATCTATTAAAATAACTGCATCCTCTAATTTATCTGACGAAGAAATTGAAAAAATGAAAAAAGATGCTGAAGCGCATGCCGCAGAAGATAAGAAAAAGAAAGAAGAAATTGAAATTATAAATCAAGCAGACACTTTAGTATTTTCAGCAGAAAAACTTTTCAAAGACTTTGAAGGAAAAGTAGATAAAACTGAGATTGAATCTGTGAAAAAAGAAATTGATGCATTAAAGAAACTTTTAGAAGTAGAGAAAAAAGATGTAGATGCAATAAAAAAGAAAACTGAAGAAATTAATGAAAAAATTCAAAAATTATCTACAGAAATGTATCAAAAGGCTGCTGCCGCACAACAGAAAGCCGGAACACAGAATGCTGAGGACTCTACATCTAAAGATGGAGAGGACGTTGTTGATGCAGATTTCACAGAAGAAAAATCAGACAAAAAGAAAGATGCTGAAGAGAAGAAATAATTCTTCTCAATTTTTATTTTTATTTTATTATTTAGAAGGTGTGTAAAATCGTAAAAATAGAAAACAAAGTATTACTTCAAAAATTCAAAGATTACATTAGTTCTATAAATACAGAAAGTAATGTTGCAATAGTTCATCATACAGATGCAGATGGAATGTCATCTGGAACAATAACTAAAATTTCTTTAGAAAGATTAAACATAATTCCAAAATTAGTTTTACCTACCAGTAAAAGGAAAATGACTGAAGAATTAATCGAACTATTAAATAAATATAAAGTTACACATTTAATAATAACTGATCTACCAGGAGAGTCTTTTCAAAATATCGAAAAAATACCACAAATAAAAGTGTTAGTTATAGATCATCATCCTGTCGAAAAAGAAATTATTCCTGAAAACATATTAGTAATCAAACCAAATTTATTTCAATCTCAACTCCAAACATTTAATATGTGTGCAACCCACATTTGTTATCTTTTCTTTTCAGAAATAATAAATATAACTGATTTAGATTGGATAGCTTCGCTAGGCATGATTGGAGATATATGTTATGAATCTCAGAAAGAATTCATAGATCAAGTCCTAAGAAAAAATAACACAGACATAAAACCCGATGTTTATGACACTGAATTTGGAACATTAGTTAATTACATAACTTATGCAGATGCCACTAAAGAAGAAGAATCATACAAAAAAGTTTTAGACGCATTAAGCACTTCAAATAATTACAAAGAAGCTTTACAAAAACTAATTGAATTTAAACACATAGAAAACACTGTAAAAAAATATATAGAAAATTTTCAAAAAGATGTAGAAAAAATAAACGAAAATTTATATTTTTATGAAATAGATTCTCCTTATGATTTAGGTTCAATGATATCAACAGTAATATCTATAAAACAAATACCTCAAAGCGCCCTTTTTGTTTTAAACAAACACTTTGAAAACAAATTAAGAATAAGTGCAAGATGTCAATCTGGAAATCAAGACATGGGAAAAATAATGTTCAAAGCACAATCGTTATTTGAAAACTCTAACGGAGGAGGGCATAAACCTGCTGCAGGAGGAACAATACAACAAAAAGATGAAAAGAAATTTAAAGAGTTTGTAATTAATGAAATAACTAAAGAAAAAGGTGACGATAGTGAGTAAAGATTATTATAAAATTCTCGGAGTAGAAAAAGGAGCCTCCAAAGAAGAAATAAAAAAAGCATATAAAAAATTAGCTAAAAAATATCATCCTGACTTAAATAAAGATAATTCTGAAGCTGAAAAAAAATTCAAAGAAATAAATGAAGCGGCTTCAATTCTTACAAACGAACAAAAACGTTCCCAATATGATCAATTTGGATCAGAAGGAATGAATTCTGGTTTCGGCGGAGGAGGTTTCGGCGGAGGATTTGAAGGTTTCGATTTTAACGACATATTCAGCAACATTTTCGGCGGAGGATTTGGCTCAAGCAGACAAAGAGGACCGCGAAGAGGAGCTGATTTAAGATATGATATCGAAATCTCCTTAGAAGAAGTATTTTCTGGAGTTGAAAAGAAAATAAAATTAGTAAAAGAAGATACTTGCGATTCTTGCAATGGTGAAGGTGGAACTGATTTAGGCATTTGTGAAACTTGTGGTGGAAGCGGAGCCACAGTTACAATGAAAAGAACTCCTTTTGGAGTATTTCAAACACAAAGAGTATGTCCTACTTGTCATGGAAGAGGAAAATCTGTGAAAAATACTTGTACTGCCTGTGGTGGTTCTGGACATGTTAAAAAAGAAAAAACAATCAAAATCACAATTCCTGAAGGCATTGAATCAGGAACTAAATTAAGAGTTTCAAATGAAGGAGAACCAGGAGAACCAGGAGCTCCTAAAGGAGACCTATATGTTGTTGTATTTGTTAAAGAACATCCTATTTTTGAAAGAGAAGGAAGTGATTTATACGTAGATGTTCCAATATCTTTCGCTCAAGCAGCTAAAGGCACAACAATTGAAATACCTACTATTGACGGAATTGCAGATTTAAAGATTCCTTCAGGAACTCAACCAGGAACCATATTACGTATGAAAGGAAAAGGTTTACCACATATGAGAGCATATAGTCAAGGAGATCAGTTTGTAAAAATAAAAGTAGAAGTTCCAACAAGTCTAACTAAAAAACAAAAAGAATTGCTAGATGAATTTGATAAATGTTCGAAAGATAAACACCCACACAAAAAATTATTTGAAAAATTAAAAGACGTATTTTCATAAGAAAGATTTAAATAAATTAAATAAAAACAAAAAGTAGGGATGAAAAAGAGTTAAATAAACTTTCATCTCCAAATTTCGAGGTATTAAAATGGCTGAAAAACAAAATAAAGATGAACAAATCGGATTTCACAAAGGATCTCTAGACACTTTAGCTAAAGAAAGAACAGAATTAGCAAGAATATTAACAATAGTAGAACAACTTATTCAATTCCACGCTGCTTCATTAAAAGAATTAGGAGTAGATGTAGAAGCAATGGTTAAAGAAGCTGAAAAACAAGTTCAAGAAACTAAAGAGAAGAAAAAACCTATTGAAGACATACTATAGTTATTAATTTTTTTAGTCTGTTAAAAAATCAATGAGCGACTATAATGTTAACTTTAGAAGAAATAAGAAAATCTCCAATAGCTAAAACAGATGTTGGTGATTTAATTGCTATAAATGGTTTGCCACAGACAGAATTTCTAGTTCAAGGTAAAATAAAAAAAATTCGTGCAGGTTTATTTTTCATAAATATAGAAGGAGAATCTTTTACAGCATCTAAATTAGATAATTTTGAAGTTGGAGAAAATATTATTTGTGTTATTAGAGCAGAAGTTGATTCCAATAATGTGAATATAAACAACAATAATGCTAAATTTATAATAAAAGGAGTAGAGAAAATTTAAGCAGCTGCTTCATAATGTATTGTTAGAGCAATATCTTCAATTTTTTCATGAAGTTTTTCTATTTTTTTAACAAAAACTTCCATATCTTCTTTTTTCATGGTTTTTTTAGCAATATATTTTATAGAATTTGCTTCTGTTTTTATCGCCTTAATGTTATTCGCTAAATCTCCATAAGCACCATGTTCTCTAAGAAATCTGTCGCATTGATTTTCTAAAATCTGAACTTGTTTTAAAATTGTACTTCCAGTTTCAGCATTTTTTACAGCCATCTTCAAACCTTTAATAGCTGTATTTAAATGAACTCCAATATTTCTTATCATAATAACACCTAATGAATTCAAGATATTTAATTATTTAAATCTTTCTGAAATTATAGAATTTTTTTAATGGCTTTTATTTTCTTCTGGGTTGCTTTTTCTCCAATTTTAATGAGAGATTTATCATTAAATTTAAAACCAATATATTTATTTTTAAAATCAGGTTTAATTATAACTGTGTTTTTATCTTTAATTACTAATTCTTTTCTCAACATTTCATAACTATAAAAAATAGATTCAATGAAATTCAAATTTGTACATTTTCTATCATTCATAAAAGGTAAGTCCACAGCAATTATTTTATTCGCTCCTAATTTTTTAGCAACATCAACAGGTGTAGGATTCAAAAGCCCCCCATCAACAAGAATTTTTTTATTTAATTTAAATGGTGAAAATATCCCTGGAACACTCACACTTCCTCTAACTGCTTTAGCTAAACTTCCTTTTTTTATTACCTCAATTTCACCTTTCTGAAAATTTGTAGCAACCACAAAAAAAGGAATTTGTGTATCTTTGAAACTTTTTTTAGAATATATTTTTTCAAAAAATTTCTCTACTTTATCCCCCTTTATTAGAGACTTATTAATTTTGTTAAAATCAATCAATTTAAACAAATCAATATTTTTCATATTTGTGAAAAGTTTCTCAGTTCCAAATATATCTAGATTCAAAGAATAATGTGCGCCTACAATTGCACCAATACTACACCCAACAATCATATCAATAGGAATATTATTTTTTTCTAATTCTTTAATAACACCTATGTGAGTAACGCCTCTAGCCGAACCAGATCCAAGAACAAGAGCAACTTTGTTTTTTACCATGTAAAAGATTATAAATTAATTATTTATTAAGTCTTCTATATTAAAAAAATATTTAAACAATGAAATTAATTCAAAATCATGTCTCAAGAAGAACTAAATAAAATTAAGCAAAAAATAGCAACCGAATTAATTTGCCCACTAAAAAATGAAGCAACAAACATGGTTTTTGGAAAAGGAAATCCTGAAGCAGATATTTTAATTATAGGAGAAGCTCCTGGAGCAAATGAAGATTTACAAGGAATACCTTTTGTTGGAAAAGCTGGAAAAAACTTAGATAAATTCCTGAATTTAATTGGTTTGACTCTTGATGACATATATGTGGCAAACATTCTAAAATACAGACCTCCGAAAAATAGAAACCCTACAAAAGAAGAAATACAAAACCACACACCTTATTTAATTGAACAAATAAACATAATAAAACCTAAGGTAATTTTACCTTTAGGAAAATTCGCCACTGAATTTTGCTTAGCAAATTTCGACATCTCCAAAATGAAAACAATAGTTATGGGGAAAGTTCATGGAAAAATATTCAAAATAAATGATTTAACAATAATTCCCATGTATCATCCAGCTGCCATGATTTATAATCAGAAACTCAAGACAACTTTGGAAGAAGATTTTATCGAAGTAGGGTCTTTTTTAGGACTCAAAACCAAAAAAACCCCTCAAAATAGCTTAAATGACCATTAGAATGCTTCAAACATTTATTAAATTATAATTAGTTGTCATTTATGGGTAGTAACAAAAACGAAACATTTATATAGTTGTTCGAATTAAAAACATTATGGGTATGTTTTCAAAATTGTTTTTAAGTGCTGCTTTTTCGCTCTTCGTTTTAAATAGGGCTGTAACCCCTATGTTAACACCTCGTATTGATGAAACTCTATTCAATCCTAAAATTCAAGAATGTATGAATACAGAAAAGTACATTCATAATTTTTCAGGGAAAGATAATTCTGAAACTTCTTTAAAATATTTAAAATTAGCTCATGCGATAACAACAAAACACATGGATATTAGAAATTATTCTCGTTGGGTTTCCGATGAACTAAGATTAAATAGTAGAAGAGGAAATTGTACAGAGATCTCGAGATATTCTTATTCTAATTTTTTATACTTGTTAGATGAAGTTGGGAAACCTGAATTAAAAGATTATGTGAGACTAGCGTTAGGAGATGTAAGCGAGGAAAAAGGTTCAGGAAAACATATGTGGTTAGAAGTTTATCAAAATAATAAATGGGAACCTTACGAATCCATAAATGTTGATTTAGATTCATCTCAAATAATTAAACCAGAAAGTATAGATAGTTTAATACCTACAGAAAGAGTTGTTTCTCTAAAAAACTGGAAATACACAAAAACTAATGATTTTCAAGTTTCAAAAACTGGAGAAGTGGATAGAAACACATATTATTTGTCTGGTTTGAAAACAGAAGGACTTTTATTTGAATATATTTTATCTAAATTATAATATTTAAATAAAATTTTATAAATAGTAATTATTTCTTAATATCCTTTTGCGGAGACGTTAATCTGGAAACAGAACACAACGTTCAGGATGCAGAAATTTTTTGCGGAGATGCCGGAGTGGTCAAACGGGACACGTTAAGGCCGTGTTGGCTTAGTGCCTACGAGAGTTCGAATCTTTCTCTCCGCATTATATTTATCTCAGATAGATTTAAACTATATGTTTCAAAGTTAAAAGAGAAAGTGACGAACGAAGTGACAATAC
>CAYSFC010000004.1:0-5460 GCA_964430665.1 uncultured Methanosarcinales archaeon
TATTTAAAAACAGATTTGAATTTGTCTTTTCTATGTCTCCAAATAACATTCCTGAAAAAGAACTGAATCAAAGAATTCACTCATATATTGATAAACTAAAAGATATAAGAGATATGTTGGATAAGAACAAAATCTCATTAACTCATTTACTTGAAGGAAATATTTCTTTTCAAAAAAACCAAATTTCTTCAATCGATTTAACTTCTGATGAATTTCACGTCATATCAACAAAAGATTATGGACCTCAATTCGTTTCTGATAAATATATTATTCATCCAACAGATTATTGTCGATTTAACGGTTCATTCAAATTAAAATTTACACGAAACTTAAAAGAAAACAAAACATTACTAAGAGTTTATACTCAAGAAGATGCTTTAAGAGAAATTCTTTTACAAACACATTTCTTCTCAGAAAAAATACCTAAATCCAGAGGCGAATTAGGCTTCATTAATCCAGGCAAAATTTTCATTGTAGGTGATAACTATTACGCTCTAGAAACAAACAGTGATCATTACATATATGTCGCAGATGTGAAAAAGTCTCAATTTAAATGGAAAGGCGGAATTATTTACGAAGAAAGATTTGTTTCAGACATTTTAATGCAACATGCTACAGCAGGAATGCCTGAAATAATGGCTACAAGATATGACTTTATTCGAAGAATGTTGTCAGAATCAGATCACTATTCCAAAGAAAACAATTTGAAAGATCTTGTTAGAACTCAATATAAAATTAGATTTCCTGAGTTGGAATTAAAACCTTAATTTTATAAAATAATTCCATTTACTATTCCTTATGAAATCTTTTGATGAAGAAAAAGAAGAATATATGTCTAAATTATACAAACCAGACAAATCAAGAAAGGGAGATGTAGATAACTACATAATTCCTTTAATTGATTATATAAATAAAACTGAAAACTATTTTACAACTTCTTCTTGTTCAGGAAGAATTTCTTTATTTACTATGCATAATTCAGATAACAAATATGATGCAGAATGGATTTTTGTTTCACATGATAAAATTAATTTCGAACAGATTTTAGAAAATCTAAAAGAATTACCATCATCATTAGTTCGATTCAAACAAGAACCCATGATTTTACATATTTGCGCTAGAACTTTAGAAGATGCACAAACTTTAATGTATGTTGCCCACGAAGCCGGATTAAAAGATTCTGGAATTATTTCTACCAAAAAAAGATTTATAGTAAAAATAGTTGGAAGTGATAGAGTTGATTCTCCAATTGCGAAAGATGGAAAATTGGTTGTTGATGAAACTTATTTGAAAATAATAACTGATTTATGTAATGAAAAATTAGAAAAAGTCCATCAACGAATTGATAGACTCTATAAATTAATAAAAGAAAAAATTTAAAGATAAATTTAATTTATCTTCAAGAAAGAGGATTAATCAAACAAACTTTTAATCCAATCCCAAAGATTTCTTACAAATAATTTACTTCCTGCACGAGGTTCCTCATATTCTAGATCACTAGAATTATTTGGTGAATCTTCTTCTTCCTCTTCTTCAGAATCAGTTTCATTATTCTCAGGAGTTGTATTTGTTGTTGAACAATCAATGTCTAAAACAATTGTTTCTACATCCACTTCATCAAAATCATCATTATAAACTTTAGCTTCAACAAAGTACATTCCATCTTCTTTGTTAACTGGAACTTTAAATGTGTAAGTCCAAGTATCATCTTCATCAATTTCCAAACCAGTTATTCTTGAAGGATACCAATCAAGCTCTTTACTTGTTACCCAAAGCATTGCTTTTTCTTGATCGTTTGAACCTGTGTTTTCTATTTCTATAAATAAATCAACATAACCTTGACTACAATCAACTTTGCTTTCTTCAAATTTAAATTCAGTTATTTCTAATTCGTCTGAAGGATTATAAAATTCAAATTCAACTGTTTCATAATCATAATGAATAAATCCGTGTTCTTCATCTTCTCCTTTTGCAATCAAAGTAAACCTAATTGTTTCATCATCAATATCATCTTCATCAATATCAAAAACTATTTCAAAAGTTTCTTCTGAATCTTCTTTAATATCTTCTTCGTCTGATTCTTCACCATCAGCAAAATCCCAATCACCGTTAGAATCTATTTCAAAGAAAACATTTTCTATCTCAATGTTATCGTCATCATCATATGTATTTTCTATAGTAAGAATTATTTTAATCTCTTCATTATCTCTAACTTTAATTTCATCATCTTCATCTTCTTGATCGCCATCAACATAAACTTCTACCTCAGTTATTCTTAAGTAACTTTTAGCTTCTAAAGTTAAATCCTTAGTTTCCGTAAAACTTGAAGCAGAAATTGTAATACTTCCAGCATCTTCTTCATCACTATCTTTTTCCCAAGAAATTTCGTAATTTATATCAAATTCAAATGTATCTCCTACATTAAGAACTGCAGGAATGTCTGTTTCATCAAAACTTATTGATTCAAAAAAGTTTTCCTTTTCATTTATGATTATATTAAAACCACTTAAATTTTCATCACCAGTATTTTCAACTTTTACTGTGTAGGTTAAATCTTCTCCTCTATCTGAGCTACTTCCGCCCAAAGCCATATCTGAAACAATATCTAATTCAGCTACTGCTGAAACAGAAACAATACTCATAACTAAAGTAATTAAAATTATTGTTAATATTGAAATTAATTTTAATGTTTGATTTTTCATTTTGAACCCCTCATTCAAAAGACCAAAAGCAGGTTTTATTTATATACTTAGTGCTTTATTTATAAATAAAGAAATAAAATAACGAGGAACTTAGTTCCCCTACATTAAAAATAAAAAATTAATTTTTCTTGATAACGATTGCTGTAAGCATAACAATTCCAGCAATAACTAAAACTGCTAAAACTATTAATAATCCTATATAAAGAGGACTATTTCTAAATGAATCGTTTCCTTCTACAAATTCACCAAAATTTCCATTGTAAGGATCAACTGGTGGTTGTACTATAACTGAAGGTTCATCATCTTCGTCATCATCATCAGAAGGACTTCCACAATTAACTTCTATAGTTACTGTTTCAATATCAGTACGATCATCATCATCGTTATAAGCCATTATCTCGATTAGATATGTACCTGTTCCCATATTTGAAGGAACGTCGATATAGAAACTTGTAGAGTCATCATCTTTACTTTCGAAATCATCACCAATTTCATATCTTTCATCTATATCTAAATCATCTGATTTTATAATAAGATATGATTCATCTTGGTCATCATCACCAGTATTCTTAAAGTCAACATCTAAAACTAATTGACCTCCAGAACAAGTAAACGAAGATTGACTTACAGTAACATCCGTAACAGTTATTTCATCATCTTCTCTTTCAATTTCTAGTTCAAAATCCATTTCAACATAATGATTGAAATTATATTCACTATCTTCACCAAAAACTAAAACAGTTATAGTTACACTATCAGGAGAATCTTCATCTAAATCATTAGGATCAATTTTGAAATTTAATTCAAATTCAAAGTCGTCTCCTTCATCTATATCTTCTTCATTGGATTCTTCTTCAACAAAATCCCAATCTGAATCACTAGAAATTAATTCAACGAAAACATCTTCCATATCAAAATCCCAATTATTTTCAACTTTAACTAGTAGTTTAATTTCATCTCCTTCTTTAACTTCATCAAAACTTTCGCCATCGTCTAAAGTTTCTTCTTTGTCTCCATTAACATAAAGTTCAACTTCATCAATAGTTAATCCTGATTCTGCTTCAAAGAATATGTTTTTCTTCCCACTTGTTACTTCACCATCAGCACTATTTGCTTTAAGTTCAAAGTAACCATATAATTCAGGTTCTCCACCATCAGTACCTTCTGGAAGTACTGCACTTAAAGTAATAGTGTATGTTGCTCCAGGAGCTAGACTTGAAGGCAAGCTTGAATGAGTTACAAGAGTTGATTCTGTTCCACTTATAGTTGTTAAATCAAGATCGAAATTTGTTAAAGTTTGTGTTCCAACATTTTCAATTACAACATTAGAAGTTTGAAGTGTTCCTCGTTCAGCATTTGATCCACCAAGAATTATTGATTCTACATTTAAATTAATCTCAGCTGCATCTTCTCTTACAGTTATTGTAAATCCTTCAGTATCTGATTGACCTGCAACATCTGTAACAGTTACTGTAACTGGGAAAGTTCCAACTACATTTGGTGTATATCTAATTAATCCTGTGGATGAAATAGTCATTCCATCTAAAGAAACATTATAATATGCTAAGTTTGCATCAAGAGTAGCTTGAACTTGATAAGTCCATTCTTCATTTAAAATTAATACTTGATTTTCTATTTCTTCGATAACAGGAACATCAAAAGTTTCCATAACAACTACTTCTCCTACAGCCACATTGTTAGCAGCATTATCAGGTGTTGTACCTACAGGAACTTTAATAGAAATTTCTGCTTCTGTTATAAAAGTATTATATGTGTTGTAAGAACTTTGAAAAGTATATGTTTCATTTTCACCTATACTTAAAGGATATATTAATCCTCTTTCTTCAACACCATTACCTAAATTTATTTTATAACTTCCAACAGCTACTTCTTGTGGTGGTGCTGGACCAACGTTGCCCACACTCTTGGAATCTGGAACTCCAATATTTTCAACAGTTAGTGAAAAAGTTACTGTTTCACCAACATCAACTGTGCTCGGGTTCGCACTAAAACTAGTAATTGCATAATCATTAGCAGCACTTACAGCTGAAACTGAAAAAATACTAATTACTAATAGAGCAAAAACCATAATTACAAATTTGTTTGATTTCATTATTTTACCCCTTATATTGATTATAATATATAAATCTGAGATGTAATTTATTTTATAAATGTTTCTATTTTGTTATCACTTGAAAGTGATTTATTAATAATATTCTTTATTTAGCTATTTAAAGACTAGAAAATGTTTAAAATTAAAAAATAAAGAAAATTTAACCTCTATTACCGAAATTAAATACTTTTGATAGGTCTACTTGCTCTTTAAGCTTCTCTTCTTCCTCTGTCCATCTTCCCTTTTTCTCTTCTTCCTTTGGTTTTTCTTCTATTTCTTCTTCTGGCTCTTTTGGAGGGGTAAATTGATCTTTCATTTGTAAAAATTCAGAAGATTTTTCTTCTTCACTTGTTGTTACATTTATATCTAAATTTGCATCTACTTTGGGTTCGCTTTCAACATTTCTGTATTCTTGTTGTATGTTTTCTTTTTCTGGAATGTTTTCTTGAACAGGTTCGTTAGGAATTGATTCTTGTTGAACTTCGGGTTCTTTTGTGAAATCTTCTTGAACTTTTTCTTGTTCGCTTTCAACTGTTTGAGTTGAATTTTCAGTTTTTGGAACTTCTTGATTTTCACTCATTAAGTCGTTAAGAGAACCTTGCATCCTCATAGCAGTATAATCTTCGGGACTTATCTGGCTTTCAG
>CAYSFC010000004.1:5560-46730 GCA_964430665.1 uncultured Methanosarcinales archaeon
AGAGAACCTTGCATCCTCATAGCAGTATAATCTTCGGGACTTATCTGGCTTTCAGCGGTCTGGCTTTCAGTTTCAGCGGTCTGGCTTTCAGTCTCGGTGTTAATGCTTTCAGAAATTGGATTTTCTGTTTGCATTTCGCTAGTCATATTTTCATTTTCAGTATTATCTATCTCAGCATTTTGAGGTTCTAGAATTGGTTTTTGTTGAACTTCAGGATCTTGTGTAAAAGACTCTTGCTGCATTTCTCTTTTCTCTTCCACAGGTTCTTGATTAAAAGAAGCATTTACATTATTATTTCCATACTTTATTTCGGCTCTAGGTGTTGAAGGTAACCAATTTCCACTTTCCTTTTTTTCAGCATAAAGATTTTCAATTTTTTCATATCTGTTAGCAGTTTTTTCAGTATTAGTTAAATTTTGATTAGGATCTTTTACTTCTTGCCTACCTATTTTATCTAAAGTTTTCATTATATCATTGTTAGAAATAATTTCTTTTGTTGCTTTTTCCGTCCATTCTTGACTAGTTAAAGGCTCTTCTACAGCAACTTCTTGAATTTCTTCCTGTATTGGTTCTTCTTTTTTCTCTTCAAAATGATTTACATTTATTCCTTTTCCTTGTTCATGTATTCTTCTCTCAGTATCTTTTTGAACTTTCTGAGAAGTATCAATCATTTTCTTAGCCATTTCAGTAGCTTCGGATTTGCTATTAGCCAAACCACTCTTCATAAGAGTAGCAATAAGATCATCAAGTTCTTTTGTAGTCATAATATACACACCTTAAAATAAATAAATTTTTTGATACACTTGAAAAATTAAAATTCTTCAGTACACCTATTATTTATACTTTTTTGTGATGAACGATTAATTCTTCACATGTGTATTTTGTGTTCTTGTGTATTTAAATGTGTTTCTAAATTTGAAATTCATCATTCATAATTTCATACAAATCTTCAACATTCAAAATAGATATATCTCTAACATCAGAATCATCATATCCAATCCTTTCACACATTGTATTTAAATAAACATCAACAAAATTGAAATCTTTCAAAGAATTAAAATCATATGTGTTGTCAAGAAAGAAAAAGAAATTTTTATCAGGGAATTTCTCTTTCAAATTATTTTTAAGTTGAGGTTTACATTGTCCTGATTTTGTTGTTATCAGCACACCCACATTTTTGCTTGATAGAAATTTAATGTAACTCCCTCTAATTCTTTTAAGTATTGGTTTTACATCCTCTCTAGTTAAAATATTTGATTCTTTTGTTTTCGGATTATAAGTATAAACCTTTTTATTGTTTTTTAAAAGAATTGCTTTAGGATGAAATAAACCATCTCCAACATAAAGAACATCTCCTTCTTCCTCTATTCGCGTATTAGAACAACCTAGAATTTGTCCAGGATATAGTGTATGCCTCATTTTATTTAAATTTACATCAATATTCTCTTCCTTTAATTGTTTTACTATACCTTCTATACTATTCATATATTGTATTGTTGTAAATAAAATTAATTTTTTCGGCAAAGATTTTAGAAATTCTTCATCTAAAAGATAAGTTTCATTTAATCTACACTCTACATTTAAAATTTCCATGTTTAACCGACATATTTAATTTAATATAAATCTTTCTTATATCTTTTTTTAAACGATACCTTTATAAATAACTTTCCTTACAATTACACTATTATATACTAGGTGTGTTTTTGGATGGTTACGAGACAAAAAATATTATTATTTTCTTTTAGTTTATTTTTAATCCTATTTATACCATCAATTTTTGCATCAACAGACATAGACAATGTTGGAGTTTTCTACCAAGATCAGCCAATCGAATACATCAAACCTAAATTTGGACAAATTGTTGATTTCAATTTCCACATTCAAACACTAAACGAAGTAGATTCTATAATTGCAAATTTATCTGACTTAACTTTATTACCTCAAGTAAAAGAAGAATATGAATCTTTACAATTCGTTCCTTCTTATTGTGTAAAAGATTATGATGTTTCAAAAGATGCAAATAACAAAAGCATATTTACTTTCAAAGGCTACAATTGTTCTTATCCATTTTTAAAATTACACATGAACAAAGAAAGTGCAAATGTAACTATCAATGTTAAATTTAAAGATTCTACTATAGAACCAATAAAAGTAACAGAAAAAGTTGGTTTTACTTTAGATGAAACTCAACCACAAGTGAAAGAACTAAGAACTGGAAATTGTTACAATGGAAAATGTTACTTGGCAAGTGTTGGTGATGGAGTTGTTTTCAACAAAATTGAAATGGAATTTAATGATTCAGTAGGTTCTTTTAATCAAAGAAGAATTTATTTCAAAATAGGAAATGAAAACACACAAACTTTTGACAACTGCACAAGTTCTTACTGTGTTAAAGAAAATTACATTTCAAATTGTATAGGTGGACAAGCAATTCCTTTGAGTTTGGTTTCTTCAAGATCAATACCTAGTGCAGATGATGCAGGAAATGAATTTAGCAACGATGGAAGAACAACTATAATTTGTGATGAGTTTGCACCAACATTTACAGTCGCAGATATCAATCATACTTACAGTGGAACAAAACCATATCCCACACCTCTAAAACAAGGAGATGTAATTAAATTTCAAGCAAAAATAAAAGATGATGCTTCAGGAGTTATTGCTTACGGAAATTTCGAAGAAATAAATGATGATAATTCTACAATCGAAGCAAGTGAATGTATTGTAACAACAGAAGGTTCAATTTGTACTTGGTTAGTTACAGCTACAAACCATGGAGATTTTTATGTGTACTTTAATGCCACAGACAGAGTAGGTCATGTCATGAAACAACCAATCGCATATAGACTCCATATCGATGAATATAAGTACGGCGAAAATGTAACTACGCCTAAATTTTTCGCAGACGTAGAAACAGAATCTGTTGCTAAAGCAGGATACAATAGAGTTGCATTAGGTTTAATGTTAGAAAATAATTTAGATGCTCCTTTATACCAAACATTTAAACTTCAAAAAGTTCGTTCAGAAAAAGTTGAAGTAGTTTATTATCAACCAATTCTAAGCAATCTTTGTTATATAGATCTTCTAAATGGTACAAAAGTTAATGCTGGAGGATTCTTAGAATTCGAATATGCTGATCCATTTTTACCTTTAGATAAAACTAATCGTGTAAATGTTAAATTTGCACTTCCCGATGTGAATGCATATCCTGACAGATTTGAAATAGTTTGTAATGCAAGTGTTTTTGTTAGAGTTAATGAAAGAGAATATTATGAAGATCCTTCACAATTCAAATTAACAATACCTATGAAACTAAGAAACTCTGCTTTAGGTAACAATCAACCTGGAGAAGAATTAGCTGAAAAAATAATTCAAAAAGAAAAAGAAATGCATGAATTATGGGATTGGTTCGACACTTTAGAAATGTTTATTTCAGGAATGGGTTCTGTTTGTTCTTCATACGGAACTGTAGCAGATATTAATACTCAAACTGCAAAATTCAATCTTCAAACTTTAGCTTTAGGAGATAAAAATCCTGTTAAAATATCTGCAAACAAAATGCATGCACTCTCAGAAATTATGTTGGATAATCCTCTTGGAAAAATGGGTGCAAATATGTGTTCATTTTTGAATTGCAATACTCAAAAAATATATGAAGAAAATTCATTGGATTCTGCAGAAAAAACGCCAGAAAACTTATGGATTACTGGAGGATCTTTAAAACTTGAAGGTTTATTTGGTAACTCTGAAAGTTCAACTCCTTTTGCAAAAGTTATGCACGATAAATTATTGGATGGTGTAGATAGACCTGACGTTAGAGAAAGCTTAATTTCTTCTGCATTTACAGGATGTCTACCAGGTGTAGTTTATCATTTAAATAAATATAGACAAGCAGATTGTCATCAATTACTTTGTTACAAACAAAACGCAAGATATGGTTTATCTTTAGATGTTTGCGATGAAGCTAAAAGTTACTATGTGTGTACTGCAATGGTTTCTGAAGTTTTTGAAGTTCCAGGAATAAGAGGAGTTATGAATTTAGCAGATAACGCAAATTCTTTAATACAAGGATTAATACCTCATTCATTAGATATAATTTTAAAAAGTTCATTTTGTAAAGATCATCGTGCTTCAGATTTAACAGATAGTGAATCTTATGCAGATTTAGCAGTTGTTTGGGGATGTCAATTACCTGAAGCTATTGGAAGGCAAATTGATAAAGCTCAAAGAAACACTAAAACATCACAAAGTTTTATGTACACTGTACAAGATGATATTTGTTCTTTAGCTCTTTGTAATGAAGATGATATAAGAAAATGTGCTGATAACACTCCTTCTTGGCTTGGCGGTATGCAAAAGATGAATTTCTTTGATGTGGGAACTTTAGATTTTAATGTGGAAACTTCTCAAGTTAATGCAGAATATATCTCGGGGTTATTTACTAAAGCTAAACAATTTAATGAGGAAGGAAGAAAAGCTAGAGAAGAATTAATTACTCGTGGTGCTGATCCAAATATTTTAGATATTGATGATGGCGATAAGCATGCAGAGTTTGAAAATTTAGATATTATTAAATCAACTAATCTACAAAGTTATTGTAATGAACAACTTGCTGCTTTAAAGAAAATGGGGAAATCTGCTGTTGTTGATTTTAATGAAGATAAAACTGTAACTTATGAATTTACTATTCCTAAAATGTATGAAGATCAAAATAAAATAATAGAAAATATTGAAACTAATGTTGATTATAAAATCAGTTCTGAAAGATATGGGGATTTATCTAAAAGAGTTCAAGAAGTAAATGATTATGATAAGGCTTTAAATATTCAATCCAGAATATATGATCCTAGTACTGGAGGAAGTACTAATACAAATTACTATAAACTTGCTAATCAACCGAGTGTTGATGAATTGTTGTTTTTGGACGAATACAAACAAAGTCGAAATATTGAACTTAATGAAGTTTTAACAAAGAACCATATACCAAATCATTATACTCAGACTAAAGCACAAGATATGAAGTTCAGAAAAGAAGATCCCAATTATAAAGAATATCTTAGATACTCCTCGCAACTACAAAACGCAGAAAACGTTCAAAGAGGAATAATCTTAAATGAAGTAGGGTCTTTAACAAACAAATATGCGTTCTTACGCGATAAAGAACTTAGTTCTGAAGAAGAAGGTTCAGATGTTAAATTAACTACTGAAGAAAAAACACAATTAAAAAAAATAAAAGATGAATTAAATGGTTATGGTGTTGATGACGAACTTCTAAATTCTGTAGATTATGCATATACTATTTCAAATGAAATAGAACAATTAGAGATTGAATTAAAAGAGTTAAAAGACAATCAAGTTCCACCTTATGATGAGGAAGTTATAAGTTTGCAGAATGAAAAAAAAGAAAAAGAAAATGAGTTAAAAAAAATACCAAGTGAGCTTGAAAAAAATATTTTTCAAAAAGAAGAAATAATCAAAGATAACTTTGATGAAAGAATAAAAAAACAAAGAAGAATAGAACAAAAGAAAGCATATCTAGAATCAATAAATTATATGACAGATCAAGTTCTAAGTTTCATGTATTCACAAGGCTGGCTTAACTGGGCAAAACTTTCAGAGTTCTCACATTACACAGCACTAGGAGAACTTTCATCCTGGTCAGACACATACCTTAACTCAGAAAGATACAAAGAATCAATGTGTGATGGATTACTTAATACAAATTTAGACTCAGGAACAATGGAAGGCTCAGCAATACAATGTGAAGACGGTTCATGTAGAGCAGTCTTAACTATGGCCTCAGAAAAATTAAAAGTAAATGACACTCATTACGCTTACACACTAACATATTATTTAGGAAATGTAAAAAAACCTGCAAACTATAACGAAGATTACATTAAATACAATGTAATATTAAGATCTCCTGGTGTTGAAAAAAAATGGTTTAACACATCTTGGTTAAGATTGGATTTTGGAGATAACAAAAATGAAGATTATGGTGCAAGCAGATTGCTAAAAGATGATTACAAAGAAATTTGCATAATATTTAGTAGACCTTTCCCACCTTACAATATGGTTGCAGATGCAACATCCAAAGACACTTATTGTAGAACAATAAAAGATTCTACTAAAGGAACTTTCGATTACGACACAGGTTCAGTTTATGTAAAACCCGTAACAACAACAAGCACATCAGGAAACAAATACGCTTTGAGTGATGATTAAAATGGAAAATAAAAAAGCACAAATAACAATGTTCGTTATATTAGGAGTGGTAATCTTACTAGCCGCATCACTATACTTCTTTATGCATTATCAATTAACAAAAGATCAACCAGGTATTGATGTAATAGATGTTTCCTTAGAAACAAGACCTATGTTTCAACTCGTTGAAGGATGTTTACAACAAGTAACTTTAGATGGTTTAGAACAAATTGGAAGACAAGGTGGTTGGATTGATTTTTCAGGTTTAAAAATTAGTGAACTTCCTTATGATAGCGATGTTGTTTATTTACCTCCAAACAATGTTGTTTATTGGAGACATTTAGATGATTGCGGAACATCAAATTCTGAAAACTTGTGTGAAGAATCAAATAAACCCCCATTATGTAAACCAGGAAATTATCAAAATTGTTTTAGCACAGTTGCAGGAGACAATAGCATTCAAGAGCAATTAGAAAATTACATTATTGAAAACATAGATTCTTGTTTAGATAATTTTAAATCATTAGAAAATCAATATGATATTGAAGTTTTAGATGATCCTACTGCTACAGTTTATTTTTACAAAGAAGATACGAAAGCATTACTTAATTACCCAATAAAAATAAAATCTTTAATGAATGATAACACAAAAACTGTTGAGGAATTTCTTATTGGAACAAATTTAAAATTTGCTGAAATGTATAATCTAGCAGACGAAATTGTTGATTTTGCTAAAGAGTCAAGTTTTTATGAAAGTCAAACAATGAACTTAATTTCAATTTATAGTGGTATGGATAAAGCTCTTCCACCAACAGATGGAATTACATTCTTTTCACCCCAATTTAACTATTGGAATCAATTTGAAATAAATGAAATTTTAAGGTATGATTTACTTCCTTTCATGGGCGCGATAAGATATATGAATTTTCAAAACTTTTATCCAATCATAGAAGAAATGCAATATGGTGAATACAAAAAATATTCACAAGGAATGTATTCAAGTATGACTCCAAAACTTGGAAACAATACAAAATTATATCCATACGATTTAGAACATCAATACCTTTACGCACCTATCTATTCAAAAGTCGGAAATGGTGAAGCTGTTTTACAACCCAAAAACCTTATCGAAGGAGCAAATGAAATAATGAAAATGGCAGGATTGTATTTATTAGATTACAGATTTGAGTATGATATGAGATATCCTTTAATTCTTTCTTTAAAAGATCCAGATGCTTTAAATGGTCAAGGATTTGAATTAAATTTTGCTATAGAAGTTAATATTCAAAACAATATTGGAGGATATAACAATTTTACAACATTAGAATTTCCAACGCCTTTCGAAACTGGTCTTGGAGATTTTCAAACAAGATTACCTCAAAACATAACTATGAAAACATATAACAAATACTCTGAAGAAGACATAAATGATGTAGTTGTGAGTTATATTTGTGGAAGAGAAGTTGATATTGGTACTACTAAATTTAATTATATTGGAGATGCAACTTTAACCTCTCAATTACCTTACTGTGAAATGGGAGGATATTTAAAATTTAAAAAACAAGGATTTGCACCAATTACAATTCCTTATGACAACAAGCTTGGTAGTAACAATACAGAATTTGTTGTAGGTCTTTGGCCTTTAAAAGAAAAAGAAATTGTAGTTAGAAAAAGAACAGTTCAAGACATAGAAACAATAAAGAACGCAGGAGAAGCGGGTTTATTAGCCTACCAAAATGCACACCAACCATTGAGTCCAAATCAAAGTGTAATGCTCACAATAACTAATGTTAAAGAAAATCCTTACGATTCAAACATTCCTCTAATGGGATTTTTAAAATATATTGAACCAGGAGTGGTTGTTCAAACAACATCCACATCTTCAGATGGAATTCTTACAGAAGAAAGCATAGAAAATGCTTATCAATCAGGTTCAATTACTGGCGAAGATAGACAAAGACTTCTAGAAGATTTAGAAAAATACAATTCTTTAGAAACAACATCTGAAACATACATTGAACAAGGTCAAGAAAAATATACTTTAGAACTTGCTCCCGGAACATATAATTTAGATGCTTCTTTGTTTGACTATACGGGCCTTCATATACCTAATGTGACAATGGATGCATGTCCAGACGGATTCTTCTCAGATTTAATATGTGATCAAGACGATATAAAACTTCCAGAACAAAACTTCTCAATGTGGTTACTTGGCGGTGTAAAAAGAGATTTTACTATAAGTCCTGCATTATTGTATGGAAACAATACAATATATCTTTACGTTTTAGAGATGCCAAAACCTACTTCTTGGGACGATTTAATGAACGTAGAAACTTTAGAGCAATATCAGGAAACAAGGATGCCTTATACTGTACCACAGTATAAATAATTTTATATATTAGTCCACTTTTTATTTTATTATGGGTAATCTTAATGATATAGTTGAAGAATCTCGTATAGATCCTGTTGTAAGTGCTCCAAGTCCTTTGTTGAATAAAGATCCACTTACAGATTCGATTGTTAATGGTACGAGTCTTCCCAAAGAAATTCAAGATAAAATAAACAAGGACCCTAACTTAAAAAAACAATATGATAAGTATGAAGAATTTATAAAGCAAGAAATAGAAAATGAAAAAGAGTTAGAAGAAGAACTTAAAAAATTAGAAGACTTGAAAAAAGATAAAAAATCCAAAATAAAATCTGTTAGTAAATTTAGTGAAATAAATGAAAAAATAAATCAATATTCTGGTTCAGTTGAATTTGATTTTGCAAAAATTACTAGAGAAGCTGCTAAAAAATTTTGCGATGATAAAAAATATCATGTTAAAAAAGGCGATTCAAAAGTTAATTATAAAAAATTAAACGATCCCGAAGTTAAAAAAAAATATGTAGAATACATTGTTAAGGGAGTTAAAAAAGTCTTAGAACAAATAACTTTAGATTCAGACAATCCTTTTTTAGATAAATTCCAAAAAATACTTTCTCAAAACATAATTAAAACAGTTGGAAAAGGTTTAGAAAATTATGTTAGTTTGAAACCCGATTATGCAACACCTCTTTCAGTGTTAGCTTATTTAAATCATAAATTCTCGGTTGGATTTGAACAACAATTATTTGTTAAATCTGGTTTAAAAAGCATAACTGATGATTCAGTTTATAAAAAATTAGAAGAAAGATTGGTTGATGAAGATTTAGTTTCATTAAGAGATGATTATGCAACAGGTGTTGCACTTTCAAGAAAAACTCCTTCTTTTTTCAAAGAAGCAGAAAATTACAAAAACTAAGCCGCCTTTTTCTTTTCTTTAAAGTCGTAATTAGGATTATTTTTCAATCTGTTAGTGTGATATCTTTGATTAGGTAACTCACTTATAAATTTCTTATCATCAGTTAAAATTCCACCAACATATTGTTTTGCTTCCTCGTGAGTCATCACTTGTTTTCTTTTATCAGAATTATCATAAACCATTATGTTTCCTGAAGGATTATATAAACTTAAATCTTTTGCATTCTTTTCTAAATATTTGTGAAATTCTTCTACATCTTCAGCATAAATATCCTTCATTAGTGAACTTTTAGTTGCTTCAAATGTTTTACCTGCGTAATGCATACTTAAAGTTCTTAAAGCACCAGGAATGTCTTCCGAATGAGATTCAAGATATTTTACAAACTCTTCTCTGTTAAGATTATATTTATTCTCAATTTGTGCAAGGTAGTCTCTTTCAGCCATAGACTTCTTTTCTTTATCTCCAATTGTTTTTTCATGGTGTTTTGCCATATGGTGAACAATCATATCGTATAAATCGTGTCTTATCTCGTCCGCAGATCTTTTACCCTTAATTTTCTTATCGCCTATTTCGTATTCTACTTCACCACCATAAGCTAGTATTCTTTTATCAATTTTATAAATAGGATTTCCTTTCTCATCTTTTTTTACTTTTCCTTTCTCATCTTTTTGTATTATTCCTGCAATACTTCGAATACTTTCATCAAATTTCTCCCCCATTAATATCTCTATAGTATCTTTTGTAACTCTCGCTTCTTCAAGAACTTTATAAACATCTCCAAAAAAATCTGAATTTTTTTTATTATAATCTCTAGGGTTCTTAACGTTTTTTTTAATGTCCTTCATAGATGTTATTTTAGCCATTTTTAATCCTTTAGCATTTAACAGTGAATAATTTTGTAATAATTAATGCTTAATAGATAATTTTCAAATCTATCAGTATTTAAATTTTTCTCATAATTATATTTCTTTCGATTATTGCTTAGAAAAGCTTATAAAGGCCTATTTATAAATAAATTACATAATAATCATATCAATTAGACGTGGTGGACAATGGCTAATAAAAAAACACAAAAAACTTCTAAAAAAAAGACATCAGAATCAACAAAAAAAGATAAAAAATCTACAAAAGAAGTCCCTAAAGATACTTCAAAGAAGATTGAAAACTTAAAACTTAAAATTGAGGATTTTAAAGATAAAATTCTAAATTTATTTGGAGACAATATTCTTGGAGTTAGTTTGCTTCCTCCAAACGAAGAAAAAAAAGAAGACATAAACATTCTAGTTCTAGTTGATGATATGGATTCTAAAAAAACTAGTAAAGATGAATTAGCTGAAAAAATTCAAAAGAAATTTGATGAGTTTGCTAAAAAAATAGATGAAAATTTTGTAATTCACTCAGTTCTTTTAACACAATTATGGGATCAATGTTATGATGGTAAACACGAAGGACTTCAAATGATTGCTATGAGTCAAACAATATATGACAAAGGTATGCTTTCAGCAATTAAAATTGGAGAAATTCACAAAACAATGGTGCTCAAAAAATTCGAGAAATATATTGTTTCATACGTTCTCGGAGGTTCTTTAACTCAAGGTAGAGCTCACAAAGACTCAGATATAGATGTATTTATTGTAATAGATGACACAGATGTCAAAAAAATGACTCGTGTAGAGTTAAGAGATAAATTACGAGCAATAATCATAGGTATGGGTGGAGAAGCAGGAGAATTAACAGGAATAACTAATAAATTAAATATGCAAGTTTGGTTATTGACAGATTATTGGGATTCAATTAAAGATGCTCATCCAGTTATGTTTACATTCTTAAGAGATGGAGTTCCATTTTATGATAGAGGGATGTTTATGCCTTGGAAACAACTTCTTCAAATGGGAAGAATTAAACCAAGTCCAGAAGCAATTGAAATGTTCCTTCATTCTGGAAGTCAAATGATGGATAGAATCAATTATAAAATGAAAGACATACTTATGGAAGATTTATTTTATGCAGCGCTAAATCCTTCACAAGCAGCTCTTATGATGTTCGGTATTGCACCTACAACACCTAGAGAAACTTATGCTGTTATGAAAGAAGTTTTTGTTACAAAAGAAAAACTTATTGAAGAAAAATATGTAAAAACTTTAAACAAGGTAGTAACAACACATAAACAAATTGAATATGGAAACAAAACAAAAGTTACAGGAACTGAAGTGGATGAACTCGTAAAAGAAGTTTCAGAATATTTAGTTCGTTTAGAACAATTATTTAAAGATATTGAAGAAAGAAAGCTTAAGAAAGATGCTCTTGAAATATATGAGAATGTTATAACTGTTGTTAGAGATGTTTTAATGCTTGAAAATATTGAAGCCGTTGATGAAAAATCCATTTCAACTAAATTCAAAGATGAAATTGTTAAAAAAGGATTAGTTCCAGAACAATTCGGAAGACTTTTAGACGAAATATTGAAAACAAAGAAAGATTTTGAAGCAAATAAATTAACAAAAGTTGAAATTTCTGACTTAAAGAAAACTTCAAAAGAATTAATCACTCGTTTAGTTGAATTTATACAACATAAAAAAGGATCAGAACTTCAAAAAAGTAAAATTAGATTAAAATATGGAAAGAAATTTGCAGAAGTTATAATTTTTGAAAAAATGGTATTTATAATAAAAGACTTAGAATCTGATAATCAGCAAATTTCTAAAATGAAAGTAACTAAAATGGGCTCCTTGATTGATGAAGAGGATTCTTCATTAGATGAATTAGAAGATGCTTTAGTTAATTTGAAATTACCAAAAGATGTTTTCATAAAATCCGAATTATTCGAAGATTTAAAGAAAATATTTGGTAAAGATATTGAATTTTTACTTTAATTTTTTCTTTTTTAATTTCACAAACTATATAAACTTATAATTTAAAATCAAAGTTAAGATGAAAGCTGTAATACTATGTGGAGGATATGCCACAAGATTATATCCGTTAACTTTGAACCAGCCAAAACCTCTTCTTCCGATTGGAGGAAAACCTTTACTAAATTACATTCTTGAAAATTTGGAAAAAGTTCCTGTATTGGATGAAGTTGTAGTGATAACTAACAACAAATTTCACACACATTTTGAAAATTGGGCAAAAACAGTTAAAACACCTTTAAAAATAACTATTGTCAATGATAAAACAATGTCTAATGATGAAAGATTAGGTGCTGTTGGATGTACATTTTATGCAATAAATTCTGTTGATTCAAACAACGATTTTATGGTGATTGCAGGAGATAATCTTTTTGAAATGGATTTAAACCAAATGTATTTAAAGTTTAAAGAAAAAGATTCATCACTTATTGCAGTTTATGATTTAGGAGATCCTGAAAAATTAGCAAATAAATTTGGAGTAGTTCTTACAAATGATGAAGACAAAGTAATTGATTTTGAGGAAAAACCTCCTCAACCAAAATCTTCTCTAACTGCAACATTAATTTATATGCTTAAAAAAGAAGATATTAATTTTGTAAAAAAGGAAAAACCTCATTTACAATCTTTGGAAATTATGGAACAGCACAGAGATTCTTTAAAAGACTTAGATAATGCTGGAGAATTAATTAAATTTCTTTCCGAGAAATCTTCAATATATACGTTTCCTGTCGATCAATGGATAGATATAGGAAGTAAAGAAGATTATGAAAGAGCAAATGAGAAAATAAAATAAAAAATAAAAATTTATTTGTTAAGTAATTATTCTGTTGGTTCTTGAGCTGCTGCTTTTTGTTCTAAAGCGGCATTTGCTACTTCAACCAAATTATTACATTCTAATGCAAATAAAGTTAAACTTGCATTTTGATATCTTACAGGAAACGGTTGACAAGTAGAAGCTGCACTTAAAACATCAACTGTTGCTTTTTCATAACCGATGTTAAATCCTTCTTCTCTCAAAACATTATCTTTTTGTTCCCTAGATTCATTTAATTTATCTACAAGAATATATCCACCAAATGCAAGAACTAAAATAACCAATATTGCTAATGCGATATAAATTCCTTTATTACTTTTATCATGAAATTTGCCATGCATAAAAACATCACCAAAATTAAGAGAGAATAAGGAATATATAAATTTAATTAAAAAAACTAGAAGCCGAAGCTTCTATATTTAAAATAAAATAAAAAAATTAATTTCTAAATACAAAAAATCCTGCTAATCCTACTATGAATAATAGTACTAGTGAACCAAGACCCACTTTTAAAGGAATACTTAAATCACCTAAAAATGTTTCTTCAGCTTCTTCTGGAGCAACAGTTGGTTCTTCAGCTTCTTCTGGAAGATCATCTTCAGCTTCTTCTTCAACAACAGGTTCTGGTTGTTTTTCGTATTTATACAAAGTAACTAATACTCTATCATCATCAATAGTTCCAATGATTAACTTAATATCCTCAACACCATCATTAGTTATGTCAAAAATATTACTTTGTCTTTGGATTAAACTAATTGATTTTCCACTAATGTCGAATGTAACTTTTTCTCCTTCAACTAATTCATCTATGGATAAAGTAAATTCAGTTTCTTTAACAGGGAATTTAATTTCATCGTCCTCTTTAAGAACTACATTAAATCCTTTAACCAAATCTTCTTCAGTTAATTCATATATTGTGTTTGAAGGAATGTAACTTCCACCACTTGATCCACTTGGTCTGTGGTCGTCATCATCGTCATCATCGTCAGATGAAGTTGAGATGAATTCAGTTGTAAAGCTAACAACATTTCCTTCGTTTCCTGCTTCATCAACAGCAAAAACTGAAACATCATATATTCCCTTTTCTGAAATTGTTAATGTATCTGCTGAAACAAAACTTTTTCCACCATCAAGAGTGTATTTAAATTCAGCTATTCCTGAAAAATCATCAGCACCGTTAAATTGTATTGTAGTTTCTTCAGTGATTTCACTTCCAGGTGTTCTAAATTTAGTTTGTGGTGCAACAGTATCAATTAAAATTTTACTTACTTTAACTTCTTCTACATTACCATCATTATCAACAGAGTAATATTCAACTTTCCATTTACCATCTTTACTTACAGTAAAATCGTTTCCTTCAATAAATGCAGGCACTAATTTTACAGTAGGATCATATACTCTGTAAAAAGTTTGTTTAACTCCAGAATTATCATCACCAGCTCTTAAATGAACTAATACATCTTCATTTTGCCATCCTTGTAAATGTCTAATTCTTGTTACAGGAGCAGTGTTGTCGTCATAAGGAGTGATTGCTCCAGGTTTTTCAACAAAATCTAAAGGTTTTCTATCAACTGGATCAATTGTTGCTGTTACAGGAGCCAATACTGTCATTAAAACAGTTAGTCCTACAATCAGACCAAATCCAATCATTTTGAACATTTTTTCGAAATTCATTTTTCTTTCCTCGCTTCACCTTTTCAAAGGTGTTACTATTTGTAAGTAATACTATTATATAAATGTTTCGTTTTATTGTTACTAATAAGTAATAACACTTTAAACATAGAATTTAAAGGTTTTAGAGCTTTTAAATCAAAAAACGATTTTTAGAAAATATTTATTTATAAATGAACTTACTCTTCAGAATCTTTAATTAACTTACTTTTACTTTTTTCAGCATCTTCTTCATTTTTAGGAATATATTCGTTTTTAACTAAAGAAACTTCTAAATTATCTATCTCTTCCTTAACTTTTTGACAGAATTCAAGAGCTCCTTCATAATATGATCTTACTGGATCTTTATCATTATGATCTAAAACATCAATTATTTTATCTGTTCCATCAGGATCTCTTATAATATTTCGTAGAAGATTTGCATTAGTACCAAAAACTTCTTTTTCAGTATTTTGATACAAAATTAATTTTTTTTCAATTTGTTTGATCAGATTTTTCAATTTCTCTTTATCGATTTCTCCTTCCCCAATACCCATAAGTGAAAATTCATTATACAATTCAGAATCTATTTGTATTTTTTCTCTAAGCTTTTTATTTCCACCGTGATAGTGATTATAAACTCTTCCTATCGCAAAATTTAATGCTTTAGATTTATCTTCTATTGAATGAATATATTCTTGTAATTCTTCTTTTGGATCTTTTTTAGTAGGAACATGCATCAATTCTTCAATTGATTCAACAACAACTTCTTCCTCCTTAGTCCCAAATATTGCAAAAGCAAAAATTACATACAACATAGATAAAAGAAAATTAATTCCAGTTAGCACTTCCACATCCATAGTTATGAATAAAGGACTATTTTTCAAAGCAAAGAAACCTGCTAGAACTACAACAGGAACCAACCATAAAAGATGTTTATGATGCTTTGCCTGTTCATGAACTAATAAAGAAATGATTATTACAGTTAATGTTGGAGAAAATCCAACTAAAACAAGAAACATGTTAGTATTACTTATATATGAAGTCAATAAGATGAATACAAACATCAACAAAAAGTATAATGATGAAATTGCTTCAAACTTATCTTTAGCTTGCTTCTTACTCATATCACAAATTTATTATTCTTTTTTTTATAAATGTTTCTTTTAAGACAGTTTATTAACAATAATCAACAATAAATAAGATAATTAAAGAATTATTAAAAAAATAAAAAAATTAAGGTAGCAAATATCCTTCATTTATAAAATAATTTTTATAATCGAAAGAATCGACTTCTTCATCAGTTATTACGTTATCTTTGTCTTGATTTATAGCATATAATAAATGAACTAAATTTCCTTTTTCTAATTTAAATTCGTATGCTTCCAAACCTGTTTCATCAAATTTACGATATAGTGATGGTCTGAATGTGTCTTCAAAACGGTTCCCTTTTAAATCCATAAATTCTCCATTTTTGAGAACTTGGTTAGAATTGGTGGTTATAATATGAATATTTACTGCTTCAATTTTCATACCTTCAATTATATAATATTTGGATCTCATACTCGATTTAAAAAAACTCCTTTTAGTAATTCCTTCTGGAGAAGGATTATAATCATAATTATATATCTTAATTTCATACCTATCTTCATTTAATTCATAAAAATATGATTTATAGCCTGAATCGCTGTATTCTAAAGGTTCCCAACGTTTATAATTATCTAAATCACCATAACCACAACTTGCTCCTTCGTGATAAATATAACTCATATATTGTCTTTCATCTAAATCATAATCATAAACTCCTTCTTGAGGAGGATTTATTGAATATAATGCTTCTTCTGGAAGAACTTCAGGATAATTTGTTTGCATTCCTGCATCAGCAATTGCTCCTGAACTTGCTAAAGAAGTAAAAAATCCAAAGAATTGACCAACAACATTTCCTTGTTCATCAACAACAAGAGTTTGTTGTTCCGTAGTATTTCCCATCATAAAAAAGATTCCAAAAAGAGCTACGATTGCAACTATTCCCACAATCCAAAGAATTGATTTTTTCATATAACACACCTTATATTTTTATTTTTTAGATATGATGTATATAAATTTAACTAATCCAAACAACAATATTTTTAGATATGTCTGTTTTATTAACTATATTTATAAATAAGGTTTTTTTCTTATAAAACATGGAATTTAAAGGATTTGAATTAGACCCTTTTCAAATTGAAGCAATAAACTCAATTGATTCAGGGAATTCTTGCGTAGTATCTGCCTCAACAGGTACAGGTAAGACTCTAATTGCAGAATACATAATACATAAACATCTTCCAGAAGGAAATGTAACTATATACACCGCTCCAATAAAAGCTCTTTCAAATCAAAAATACAAAGATTTTTGCAAAGATTACGGAAAAGGCAATGTTGGTTTACTAACGGGAGATATTGATATTAATCACGAAGCACCAATTTTAATAATGACAACAGAAATTTATAGAAATATGCTTTTAACTAATGATTTATTACTTCAAAGCGTTAAATATGTTATTTTTGATGAAGTTCATTACATTAACGATATTCAAAGAGGAAGTGTGTGGGAAGAATCAATTATTTTTTCACCAGAACACATTAGATTTCTTTGCTTGAGTGCCACCATTCCTAATTTTAAACAATTTTCTAAATGGATTTCTTCAATAAAAAAACACACTGTAGATACTGTTAATTATAAAAACAGACCAGTCCCTTTAAATCACTGCGTTTTTGATAAAAGATTAGGTCTTTGTTCAATAGAAGATGTTAAAAAAGATAAAATCAAAGACGAAGAATACAATTTTCTACTAGATTCTCAAGTTACGAGAGGAAGAAATAAAAATATTAAAAAAAATAAAACTAAAAAATTCATTCACGATATTAAAAATCCAAGTCATTTGGATGTTATAGAAGAAATTTTAGAAAAAGTTCCCGCATTATATTTTTGTTTCTCAAGAAAAAAAACCATTGATTTTGCATCTGATTTAGCAAGAAAAAAAGATTTAGTTTCAACAAACGAACGAGTTGAAATAACAAATTATGTTCGTTCACAAATGACTCCTTCAATAATAAATATGGAGACAACTAGAACTCTAAGAAATGTTTTATCAAAAGGTATTGGATTTCATCATTCAGGATTATTGCCTGTTTTAAAAAATATTGTTGAACATTTATTTGCTTTAGGTTTAATAAAAGTTCTTTATACAACAGAAACATTTTCAGTTGGAATAAATATGCCTGCAAAAACAGTGATATTTGATGATGTGAATAAATATGATGGAATAAATTTTAGAATGTTAAATTCAAAAGAATATTTTCAAATTGCAGGTCGTGCAGGTAGACGAGGAATAGATAAGGAAGGAACAGTTATAGCTTTAGTTAATAGAAGATTAACTGATTTAGATCGTTTAAAAAAAATATCTACAATTGATGATGAACCAATAATTTCTCAATTTAAATTAAGCACCAACACAGTATTAAATTTAATACATAACTTTGATGAAAAAACTCAAGAAGTTTTACTTAAAAGCAATTTTGATCACTATGTTAGAATGCAATACAATAAAAAAGCTGTAAGAGTTATGGCTTCTTTTAAAAATAAAAGAAAAAAACTTGAAAGGTTAGGATACATTCAGAATACAAATAAAATCTCCAATATTGCTGGTGGAGGATATTTAGATTATAACAAAGAATTTGTTTTAACTGATAAAGGAATTTTTGCAAGAAACATTTACTCTCAAGAAATACCTTTAACAGAATTATTTTTTAATAAAAGTATAAATAAATTTAGTGATTTGGAATTATTAATTGTTCTAGCGGCTTTAGTTTATGAAGAAAGAAGAAATGATTATTTTATGATTAAAGGATGTGAAAAAACTTACGGCCGAATTATGCAAATATTAAAAAATACTTTTTTAGAAAAAGAGTTAAATAAAATTTCTTTGAAAAGAATGATTAATTATGTTTCTTGTTGGGCTAATGGTGGAAAATTTACTGAACTGATGAAATACACAAATTTACAAGAAGGAGATATTATTCGTTTCTTTAGAAGATTAATTGATGTTTTAACTCAACTTAGAAGAGCAACAGAAAAAGATGAATTAAAAGATAGATTAGATAAATTAATCTCTTTAATTGATAGAGATTTAGTTTCTGAAATCTAATCTAAGTAAGCAATAAAATCTGTTCTTACATCATAAGGATTATTGTAAGAATTTTGAATCGTTGTTAATAGTGTAGATGTTTCTTGACTTTTTGACAAACCGTTAAATTTGTAAATAACTGGCCCTCTTGCCGTTGTATATCTTACATCCAATGAATTACAATGCATGCTAACAACCAAACTATCATAAAAACTATATTGATTTACAAATTCTACTGTGCTTTTTAATCTTTTAATTTTTTCAGATTCTGCTTTATTCCAAGAATTAGTTTTAAAATCATAATCATAAATTATTATGTTATAATCTTTAATTCCATCTTTCAAATCAAGTTCTTCAATATGTTTTTTTACCCTTGTGACAAGTTCTCTATTAAATTCTGATTCAGTTCTATATTTTGCAAAATCAAAATATTCTTCATACACTTCTGCGCCAGGTAAATTACCATGACCAATTATTAAAATGATGTTTTTTAAATTATAACTTGATGCAAACTGAACAAGTCCTCTAGCAAGTTTATATGTATGTGTATTTACATGAACTTCATCTTTAGAAAACAAACGAAGTTCTTCAGGATTATTCATATAAAAATTTTCAACCAAAACAATAGGTAATTCTGAATTTCTCAACACCATATAATTTGCAGATCTTTCAGTTGCAGTACTTAAAGTATCATCAGATAAAGTTTCTACAACCACACCATTATCTAGCTCTATATTATTATCATATTTATCAAGTATATTTGTAGATTCTAAAGAGGGTTTAGGTAAAGATTCTAAATACGTATTTGATTCATAAAATGAATATGGATCAAAAGCATCTTCAAAAGGATCTTCATCAAAACCATACATATCTTCATCCAATTCTAATACAAATTTTTCATCATAATATTCATCAATTCTCAAAAGTTCTTCATTAGCATAAATTGATTTTTGTTTGTTACAAAGATTATTCAAATAATCACTAATATGATTACCATATTGTATTCCAATTTCTTTGGCACCACTATATGTGTTATCGAAATGACTTTCTTGAATATCCGACCAAGTTAATTCTCTTAAATCTTTTCCCGCTTCAATTGAAGCTACATTCATAACACTTCTACCTGCACCAGGACCTATTTTATAAAATAAAGCGACGAATTGAATATTTGGATTAATTTCATAGGCATAACCCTTTTTAATTAAATCATTATTCAACAAAATATTCAAATATGCTGTGCCTGAATATATACTATGTTCTAAATAAGTTTCTTCTTCCCCATTAACAAATGTTGAACCTCCATAAACTAACGTATTTCTATCACAACTAAATGTTGTGCCATCTTGTAAATAACCTAATCTTGAATTTATATCTTCACAAAATATTTTCGTTACTTGCATAGGTCCACAAGCATAATAAGAATTACAATATCCTTCTTCTAAACTTTTTCCATATGTAATTTTCCATTCAGCATACAATATTGATTTTATTAATTCTATTGAAACTTCAGGGAATTTCTGATGCGCTTTTTTAATTGCTTGCATTAATTCGTAATTTGAAATTAATTCTGTTTCAAATTCTTCAAAAGAATCATCTCCATACGAATAAATCGAAGTTTGTTCATAACCAGAACAAAAAGTACTTATTCCTCCAACACCAAATTCTTCAACTAGTAAATCATTCCAATTAGATTCTTCCCAAGGGTTATCATTATTCAAATAGTAATTTTCTTCTTGAGGATATTGTGCATAATCATTATTTGTTGTAGACTCAATTCCTGCATCAGCAATTGCTCCTGAACTTGCTAAAGAAGTAAAAAATCCAAAGAATTGACCAACAACATTTCCTTGTTCATCAACAACAAGAGTTTGTTGTTCCGTAGTATTTCCCATCATAAAAAAGATTCCAAAAAGAGCTACGATTGCAACTATTCCCACAATCCAAAGAATTGATTTTTTCATATAACACACCTTATACCAATTTTACATAACTTCTCATTTATATATTTAATTAATAATAACATTTATATATTATGTATTAAAAGAAAAAGTATGAAATCTAACGTTTATGAAAAAGAATACTCTCTAGGAGATTTTATTGTAGATACTACACAACAATATATGGATAATTTTAAAATTATCTTTATGCTGCTTTTGGTTATTGTACTTCCAATAAACATAATAACTTTTTTGTTATTTGGGAATGCTTCAACACCAACAGTGAATTTTGGATTCACAAACATAATAATATTATTTATTTTGTCAGCAATATCTTTAGTTTCAATGATTTCTATAGCTTATGCGATAAAGCAAAAAATCGATAAAAAATCTTGTGATTTAAAAGAAGCAATTACTTTTGGTTTTAATAAGCTTATGCCTGCATTAGGAACTATGATTTTATTATTCATATTTGTGTTCTTATTATCATTATTGTTAATAATTCCAGGAATAATTTTTGCAGTTTATTGGACTTTCGCATTATATGTTGTAATTTTTAAGAATGTGTCTGGAAATTCTGCTTTAAGCCAAAGTAAAGAATTAGTTCAAAATAGGTGGTGGAAAACATTAGGTTTCTTATTTATTATAGGTTTAATTCCAACACTAATTGGTTTTATAGCAATTATGCTTTTACCTCCTTTGTCAGGCACTATAACTATTATTAGTTCTTTTATCTCTACTGTTATAAATGCATTCGCAATTGTAGGAACAACACTTTTATTCTTGAATTATGATAAAAATAGACTAAAAGTTGTTAGAAAAAGAACATAATTATTTTTATTTTTAAATTGTTTTATTTTTCATTTTTTTTAAAATTTCTTGTAATAATGCATAAATAAAGAAAATTATTAAAATTATATTAAAATTCAATACCCAAAGATTTATAAAATGTTATATTTTCCTCCTGCTATCGTCATATAATAACTTAAAATAGTTGTTTTGCCGATATTTACGCCCTGATAGTGTAGTCCGGCCTATCATATCGCCCTGTCGAGGCGATGACCCGGGTTCGAATCCCGGTCAGGGCGTGTTTTGTGAGCCGGTAGCTCAGCCTGGAAGAAGAACTGTAAAAACAGTGATTCTGGGTAATAGAGCACCTGACTTTTAATCAGGTGGTCGCGAGTTCAAATCTCGTCCGGCTCGCCATTTATTTCCTATCCTGGGGGCAGTTACAATATGGTTGAACAAATAAAACAT
Source organism: uncultured Methanosarcinales archaeon (assembly GCA_964430665.1). GTDB lineage: Archaea > Nanobdellota > Nanobdellia > Woesearchaeales > SKGA01 > JAQUYS01. Next base: position 27,785 of record CAYSFC010000004.1, read on the forward strand.
ACTCTTATTCCAATACATGAAAAGATTTCTGAAACTGAAAAGAAGGAATTGTATAAAAAATACAATATTTCCTTTAAAGAATTACCAAAAATTCTAATTAAAGATCCTGCAATAAGACATCTTGAACCTAAAGTTGGGGATGTTATAAAAATAACTAGAAATAGTCAGACTGCCGGTAAAGCTATTTTTTACAGAGGTGTAATACATGAATAATTCCAGTAACTCAAAATTACTTTTAAAAAAATACTTTGAAGAGAATTCATTGGTTAATGCAGATTTGGAATCATTCAATAGATTTGTAAATCAAACACTTCTTGAAATCTTAGAAGAAAACAAAGTTATTGAACCAACAATAATTCCTCCTTCTGTAGATGAATTTTTAATAAAATTAGATAATATTTGGGTTGGAAAACCTGAACTAACTGAGGCTGATGGTTCTAGAAGAGATGTTTATCCTTCTGAAGCAAGATTAAGAAAACTTTCTTACTCTGCACCAATATATTTAGAAGTTTCTGCACATGTTGATGGAATTCAAAAAGAAACTTTCAAACTACAAATTGGTAATCTACCTATCATGGTAAAAAGTCAATTTTGTCATTTAAATGGTTTTAATAGAGAAGAATTAATTAAACGTGGAGAAGATCCTGACGATCCAGGTGGTTATTTTATAATTAATGGAACAGAAAAAGTTCTTGTTAAAATTGAAGATTTGGCTCCAAATAGATTAATGGTTGAAAAAACAAATACAGGAATATCTGAATTTGTTGGAAAATTATTTTCTGAAAGAGGTTCATATAAAATTCCACACCAAATTGAAAAATTAAAAGACGGAATCTTTTATTTAACATTCACTCGAGTTAAAAGAATACCGATTGTTCTTGTTTTGAAAGCTCTTGGCATGACTAAAGATGCAGATATAATGGAACAAATTGGATTAGGAGATGACAATGAAATCTTCGTAAACTTATTTGAATATGTTGAAACTAAAGATCAAGAAGAAGCACTTGATACTGTTGCTAAAAAAATTGGAATTGCTCAAGCAAGAGAAATTCGAATTGCAAGAGTTAGAGAAATTCTTGACAAATATTTATTTCCACACTTAGGTGTTACTGAAGAAAATAGACATTTCAAAGCTTTAAATATATGTAAATACTTAAATCATTTTGTTAAAGTAACTAGAGGACAAATTCCTCAAACAGATAAAGATCACTACATAAATAAAAGATTAAAAATGTCTGGAGATTTATTATCTGATTTATTCCGTGTTAACATTAAAGTTTTAATTGGAGATTTACTTTACAATTTTCAAAGAATTGTTAAGCGAGGTAAAATACCTTCTATCAAAGTTATTATCAGAGAAAAATTATTAACTCAAAGAGTTTATAGTAGTATGGCTACTGGAAATTGGGTTGGTGGAAGAACAGGTATATCCCAAAGATTAGCTAGACAAAATTTCTTAGATTTACTTTCAAATCTTCAAAGAGTTGTTAGTCCATTATCTTCAAGCCAAGAAAACTTCGCAGCTCGTGCACTACACTCAACACACTTAGGAAGATTGTGTCCAAGTGAAACTCCTGAAGGACCAAACATTGGTTTAAGAAAAAATTTAGCTTTACTAACAAGCGTAACTTCTACAGTTGACGAAGAAGAATTAGTTAAATCACTTAAGAAATTAGGATTGGAGATGAACTAAAATGACAGATGTATTTATCGATTATAAATTTATAGGAACTGTAAAAAATGCAGAAGATTTTATAGAACGTTTTATCTCAGAAAGAAGAATGAATCGTATTGATTCTGCAGCAAACATATTTATTGACAAAAATACAGGAAGTGTTTTCATAGAAATTGCTTCAGGTAGAGCAACTCGTCCTTTAATTGTTGTTAAAGAAGGTAAATCTTTATTGACAAAAAAACATTACGAACAGTTAAAGAAAAACGAAATTTCTTGGTCAGATTTAATCAAACAAGGAATAATTGAATATGTTGATTCCGCTGAAGAAGAAGGATGTTATGTTGCATTTAGAGAATCTGAAATAACCAATGAACACACTCATTTAGAAGTTAGTGAAACTGCGATGGTTGGAATTGCAACTGGCTTAGTTCCTTTTGGACATCACAATCAAGGAGCGCGTTTACTTCAAGGTTCTAAAAACCAAAAACAAGGTATTGGTTTTTACGCAGCAAACTTTCCATTAAGAATGGATATGGATTCAAACTTATTACATTATCCGCAAGTTCCAATTGTTTCTTCAATACTTTACGATTTATCTGAGTATGAAAAACATCCTAGTGGTCAAAACATTGTTGTTGCAATAATGTCTTACCAAGGGTATAATATTGAAGACGCAGTAATATTAAATAAAGGAAGTATTGATAGAGGATTGTGTAGAAGCACATACTATAGACCTATGATTGCTGAAGAATTAAGATATTCTGGCGGTTTATTAGATGAAATTCACATTCCTGATAAAGATGTAAAAGGTTATAGAACTGAAAAAGATTATAGATTATTAGACGATGATGGAATAATAACTCCTGAAAGTCATGTTTTTGAAGGAGATGTAATTATTGGTAAAACTTCACCTCCGAGATTCCTTAATGCTATGGATGAGTATAATTTAGCAACAAACTCAAGAAGAGAATCTTCTGTTGCAATACCTCACGGAAATAGTGGAATTGTAGACATGGTTTTATTAACTGAGAATGAAGATGGAAATAAATTGGTTCAAGTAAGATTAAGGGAACCAAGAATACCAGAACTTGGAGATAAATTTACATCTCGTCACGCTCAAAAAGGTATAGTTTCTTTATTAGTTCCTGAAGCAGATGTTCCGTTTACAATAACAGGTATTAAACCAGATTTAATTTTCACACCTCATGGTATTCCTACTCGTATGACTATGGGACACTTATTAGATTTATTAGGTGGTAAAGTAGGTTCTTTAGGTGGAAGATTTGTTGATGGTACTATTTTTGATGCTGAAAAAGAAGGAGATTTAAGATCTGAACTTCTTTCATATGGATTTAAAGAAAATGGTACAGAAACAATGTATAACGGAGTAACTGGAGAACCATACAAAGTTAAAATTTTTATTGGTCCTATGTATTACTTAAGATTAAGACATCAAGTTAAGAATAAACTTCATTCTAGAGCAAGAGGTCCTGTTCAACTTTTAACAAGACAACCTACTGAAGGTAGAGCAAAAGAAGGTGGTTTAAGATTAGGAGAGATGGAAAAAGATACATTAGTGGCTCATGGAGCAAGTATGCTTCTTAAGGAGAGATTCGATTCTGACAAAACAATAATTCCAATTTCTGATGAAAGTGGTATTGTTGCAGTACACGATGCTAGAAAAAGTAGAAATTATTGTCCAATAATGGGAGATAATGCTTCTATCGATGAGGTTGAAATGTCGTATGCATTTAAACTTATATTAGATGAGTTCAAATCTCTTTGCTTGTATCCGAAGCTGAAATTAAAATCAAAATACTAGGAGTATCAAAATGGAAGAACAAATTACATATAAAAAAATAGATTCAATCACTTTTGGTTTAATGGGACCAAAAATAATAAAAGATATGTCTAGTGCTAAAATTGTTACACCTGAACTTTATGATAAAGAAGGTTATCCTGTTGATGGCGGTCTTATGGATGTTCGTTTAGGAGTTATAGATCCAGGTTTAAAATGTAAAACTTGTGGTTTAAAATTAAAAGAATGTCCAGGTCATTTTGGTTATATTGAAATGGCAAGACCTGTTATGCATATAAAGTTCATAGACGTAGTTTTAGATCTTTTAAGAATAACTTGTAACAAGTGTTCAAGAATTCTTTTGTCTGATGAAAAAATATTAGAATTAGAAAACGATTATGAAAGACTAATACAGTTTCAAGATGATACTGATAAGAGAAAATATGTAAAACAATTTATTGCAAAAGAAAGATCTCTTTCAAAATGTCCTCATTGTCAAGCAAAACAGGAAAAAATAAAATTAGAAAAACCTTCAACTTTTTTAGAGAATGATAAAAGAATTAATCCTGTAGAAATTAGAGCTAGACTTGAAAGAATTCCTAACGATGATTTAAAATTAATGGGAATAAATGGAGTGGTTGCAAGACCTGAATGGATGGTTCTTACAGTTTTACCTATACCTCCTGTAACTATGAGACCAAGTATCACATTGGAATCTGGAGAAAGAAGTGAAGATGATTTAACTCACAAATTAGGAGATATTGTTAGAATTAACCAACGTTTATTTGAAAATATAAATGCAGGTGCACCAGAAATTATAATAGAAGATTTATGGGATTTATTACAATATCACGTTACAACATTTTTCGATAATGAAGTTTCACAACTACCTCCTGCAAGACATAGAAGCGGTCAACCTTTGAAAACTTTAACATCAAGAATAAAGTTTAAAGAAGGTCGTATTAGACATAACTTAGCAGGTAAAAGAACTAACTTTAGTGCACGTACAGTTATTGGACCTGATCCAAGACTAGAAATAAATGAAGTTGGTGTTCCAAGAGTTTTTGCTATGAAACTTACAGTTCCAGAAAGAATTACTGAATGGAATGAAAAATATTTAAGAGAGTATGTTGAAAAAGGTCCAGATACTTATCCTGGTGCAACATACATAGTAAGACCTGATGGAAGAAGAAAAAGAATTACAGATGAAACTAAAGAACAACTACTTGAAGAAATTCAACCAGGTTTTATTGTTGAAAGACATTTAATGGATGGAGATGTTGTTTTGTTTAACCGTCAACCTTCTCTTCACAAAATGAGTATGATGTGTCATAGAGTAAGAGTTCTTGATGGGTTAACATTAAGATTGAATCCAGCAGTATGTACTCCTTATAACGCGGATTTCGATGGAGATGAGATGAACTTACACGTTCCTCAAACTGAAGAAGCAAGAGCAGAAGCAGAAATTTTAATGGAAGTACAAACACAAATCATTTCACCAAAAATTGGTTTATCTGTTATTGGTGGTTCTCAAGATGCATTAAGTGGAAATTATTTACTTACTCAAAAAGATTACAAACTACCTTACGATGTAGCTATAGATATTCTTATGAGAATTGGTGTAGAAGAATTTTCAAGACTTCCTAAGAAAAAAGAAGTGACTGGTAAAGAATTATTTAGTGTTTTATTACCTGAAGATTTAAATTTCAAATCTCCTAATAAATTATACAAAACAGAACCCGAAAATCCTGAATCAGTAGTAATTATCAAGAAAGGAGTTTTAGTTCAAGGTATAATGGATAAAAGTAATCTTGGAGAAGGAAGTGGATTATTACTTAGACAAATCTATAAATTATACGGTCCTAAAAAAGCAGTTTTATTTTTAGGAAGAATGTATAGATTAGGTATTGAAGTTCTTTTCATAGACGGATTTACTGCAAGTATTAGTGATACTGACTTAACTGAAGATGGTTCTAAAGAAATTAAATCTGTTATTGATAAAGCTGAGAAAGATGTTTTGAAATTAATAAAACAATTTCATGAAGGAAAACTTGAAGCTCTACCTGGAAGAAACGAAGACGAAACTTTAGAATTAAAAATAATTCAAATTTTAAATAAGGCTCGTAATGAAGCAGGAGATATTGCAATTGAAAATACTCCTCATTCAAATAGTATTGATATGCTTAAATCTGGTGCAAGAGGAAATATTATGAATATTGCTCAGATGAGTGCATTAGTTGGACAGCAAGCAGTTCATGGAACTAGAGTAGTTAAAGGATATACTAATAGAACTTTATCTTGTTTCCAAGATGGAGATAGAAGCGCTTTAGCTAGAGGATTTATCCGAAGTTCATTTAAGAGCGGAATGAAACCATATGAAACATTTTTTATGGCAATGACTGGAAGAGACGCACTGATGGATACTGCGCTCCGAACACCGAAAAGTGGGTACTTGTACAGACGGCTCGCTAATGCAATGCAAGATTTAAAAATCGACTATGACTTCACAGTAAGAGATGCATCTGGAAAAATTGTTCAATTCAAATATGGAGAGGATGGTGTGGATGTTGCTAAAAGTGAAGGTGGAAAAATAAATGTTAAACGAATAGTGTCTGACATTTTGGAAAATTAATGGTGATTATGATGGAAAAATTAATTGAAAAATATTCAAACAAACTCCCTAGAAAATTAATCGACGGATTAATAGAAGCAATTCCAAAAGGAACTACACCAAAAAAACAAGAACAATTATTTCAAGCTGTGTATGATGAATATTCTAATTCTCTTGCAGAACCTGGTCAGTGTGTTGGTATAATTGCTTCAGAAAGTATAGGTGAACCTTCAACACAGATGACATTAAATACTTTCCACCTTGCAGGTGTAGCTGAAGTTAACATTACTACAGGTCTTCCACGTTTAATTGAAATTTTAGATGGTAGAAAATCTATAAGTACTGCATCTATGGAAATTTATTTCAATCAAAATTACGATGAAAAAGAAATTATAAAATATGCTTCAAAAATAAAAGAAACTAGCTTAAGAACTTTCTTGAAAGAAATGGACATAGACATTTCTACAAACACACTCAAAGTTGTATTGGCAGAAGATAAAATTGATGAATTTGATTTGGATCTTAAATCAATTGCCAAAAATTTTGAAAAGTATTTGAAAGGATATAAAGTTCGTACTGAAGAAAATTATTTGCTAATTAAACACAACAAAGAAGGAAATCTAAATGAACTTTATAAATTAAAAGAAAAGGTAAAAGATTTATATGTTCATGGAATTAAAGGAATAACTCAAGTTGTACCAGTAAAAAAAGAAGACGAATATGTTTTAGTTACTGCTGGAAGTAATTACAAAGAAGTTTTCAAATTCGATTTTGTGGATAAAGAAAGAACTGTTTCTAACGATGTTTTTGAAACTGAAGGTATGTTTGGACTTGAAGCTGCAAGAAATTTAATAATAAATCAAATAATTGCAGTTTTAGAAGAACAAGGTGTTCCTTTAGATATTAGACATATTATTTTAGTTGCAGATACTATGAGTATGAGTGGTGAAGTTTTAGGTATTAATAGATATGGAATTGTTAAAGAAAAACCATCTGTTTTAGCAAGAATTTCTTTTGAAACACCGCTTAAACACTTAATCTCAGCAGCTTTATCTGGTGAAGTAGATAATTTGAATTCAGTTATTGAAAACGTTATGGTTAATCAACCAATTCCAGTTGGAACAGGATTACCTCATTTAATAACTAAAGTAGTTCAAACAAAAAAATAATTTTTTTATTTTTTATATTTATTATTTATTCTTTTAGAAAATTCATCAACACACGAATAAGGATTAATTTTATTTTTTAGATTATCTTCATAGTCATTTGAACCTTCAACCATACTTTCTAGTCCGCAAGTATTTGTTTCATACATTTCATCTCGTTCTTTAATAAATTTATAAAATCCAATATATGTTTTTCCTTCTTTATCTTGAGAACAAGAAATTTTAAATTCACAAAAATTATATTTTTCTTCTAACTCATCAATTATTATATCTATTTGCTTAATGATATCTTTTATCGTACCTTTAGGATAATATTCTCTAACAGAATTTAAATTTTTATCTTTACTTTCTAAAAAATAAATTGTTCCTGCAACAATTTTATAAATTTCAAGATCTATTGCTTCACAAAATTCAACTTCCAATTTAATCTTTCCTAACGTGTTTATTATATCCCTTAACTTTGATTTGGTCAGTGTAAAGATTAAATTTAAATTGTTCCACAAATCTTTCTACTTCTTGTGTTGGAAAAACATCGGATCTACATCGTTTGTAATTACATTTTACTTTAGGTTCTGATTCAAAGTATTGTTTCATATATTTTCAAATTCAAATTTAATTTATAAATGTTTCTTTAAGATTATATATAAATTAAAATTAAGAAAACAACATAAAGAATTACAAAAACTAATCCTTCTTTTCTAGTTATTTCTCTATCTTTAATAAACCAACTTAGAGTCAATGTTGCTACAATTATAAAAATTATTGAAATTAACGAACTATTAAAAAAAGAATACTTAAGATTAATAACTAAAGGAGTTATTAATGCAGGAATGCCTAAAACTCCAAATGTATTAAATATGTTTGATCCTATGATATTTCCCAAAGCCATATCTGCTTTCTTTTTTCTAATTGCTTGTATACTTACAGTCAACTCTGGCAAAGAAGTACCTAAAGCTATTGCAGAAGCAGCTATAACTTCTTTTCCTATATTTAAAAATTCAGCTAATTTTATTGCTGAAAATATGGTGTATTTTGCTCCAAAGAAAATAAACATAGAACTAATTATCAATATAAATACAGATTTAGTTGGAAACTTATTAATTGTTTTATTTTCTAAATTTTTATTGTTTTTTGTAGAAAGATACAAATAAATTCCTAAGAAAACAATTGCAATAATTCCTTCAACAAAGGTAAAAATTCCATCGTACAATGTTAAAATTATAAAAAACATAGAGAAAAGAAGCACAGGTATGTCAAATTTCATCAAATCAAATTTTATGTTTATTTTTTTCGAAATTAGCGCAGCAACACCAACCACTAACAAAATATTCGCAATATTAGAACCCAAAACATTACCAACAACCATTTCACTTGAATTTTGAATTACTGAAAAAATAGATGAAGCTAATTCAGGTAAAGATGTACCTATACTAACGATAATTATTCCAACAATGAAAGAAGGTATACCTATATATAAACCAATATTTTCAGCCGAATCTGTAAAATAATCTGCTGATTTAATTAAACAATAAAAACTTACTAAAAATAACAGTATATACCAAAACATGATGTTATTTTTTTGATAAACCTATTTAAATCTTTTTGTATTTAAAAATTTCATAAATAACAAATATTAATGATCCATAAACAACAATTAAAGTTGCTATAAAATTAACTTTTGGACTAATATTTGAGATTAACAAAACTATTAAAACATATAAAATTACTATAAATGAAATGTTAATTGGATTGAAAAATTTCTTAAGTTTCTTACTCATCATCAACTGTAAACAACCTACTATCTTTTACTTTAAACAAACCAATACGTGCGCCAGCATCAAGCCATCCATGAGCGTAATTTAAAGCACCATATGCTAATACTGCGTCTTGTTTTTCTTCTAAGAAATGTTTTGCATCAGAGAAATAATTTACAGCCATATTCAAAAAATCCTTTGCTTCTTCTATTCTATCTATGTCCATCTCATGACTTTGAACTTTTTCAATTGCTTCTCCCGTTATTTCAAAATATTTTTTTAATTTTTCTTCAGTAATTATGTTATTCATATTATAACACCTCCTTATTTCATAATTAAATATAATTAATAAAACTAATCAGTTTTAATATAATATCCCAATAAACTTTTTTCCAAAGTTCCACTAACTCTCTTTGAACTTCCTTCTGCAGGCAATTCGTTTGATGAAACAAATATTGTTTCTTCACCATCATTTAGAGTGTAACCTGATAAATCCCCTAACTTAATTGTGCTATCTACAGTTCCTTTAATAGAAACTTTTTCTCCAACAAACTCGGATGATTTTATTTCAGAAATACTCTGAGTACAACTTGTTAAAAACAAAACTGAAATTAATAATACTAATAATATTTTTTTCATTTTCTCCTCCTAAAAAATTAATTTAAACACTAAATAACCCAATAAAACTATGAAAGCAGAGATTATATTTATTTTTAACCCTTTTTTCAAGTGTTTTTGAGACTTTTTATTCATAATAAAATAAATTAAAGTTATTGATAAAAATCCTCCAATGTGTGCAAAATGTCCAACCCCATCGTCAATACCTTTAAATGCAGACAATAAATCTTCAATTATAAAAATCCAACCAACAAACATACAAGGTAATGGAATTAATAAATCATGAGTTATATATAAAGGATCTAAGAGAATTGCTGTTGCAACCAAACCCATTAAAGCTCCAGAAGCTCCAATTCCAGGAATGTTGTTGCCTATAAAAATTAAATCAATTATTGAAGAAAATAAATTAGATATAATTAATGCTCCAAAATAAATGAATGCTGTTTTCAGATAACCTAATTTTCTTTCAACAATTCTTCCAAAAATAAAAATTCCCAACATATTCCACAACAAATGACTTATTCCCGCATGTAAGAATCCTGATGTAATTAAAGTATAAAATTGAAAATTAATTAAATTAGATGAACTATTCGCTAATGAAAGAATAACTTCTTCAGACAAAAATAATTCCACTACAAATGCCAGAATATTTATTAAAATTATTTGAGCAGTGAATTTTGCAGAAGTTATAAAATTCCATATTAGTTTGAAAGGTTTGATTAAATCTTTAAAATTTTTTTTACCAAATAGAACAAGAATTAAAATCCAAGGAGTCAACAATATGTGTTTTATCAGATTCCAAATAAATTTCAATTCACTTTGAATCTCTTTTTCAAGTTTAGCATCAACACTCTTATCAATTTTGGGCATGATACTGTTTAAAGATTGTTATTTAAAAATCTTTCTTCAACATCTCTTCTATTCTTTCTTCAGACGGAGTGTAAGAAACTTGTTTTGATAATTTAAAATGTTTGTCAATAGTTTTTATTTGCTCCGAATTAAGATTATCTCCGTTACACACTGTTAAACGATTATTAAAGTAAATTATCTCAGGACTTTGAAAACTTTCATCGACTTTAACATCACAATTACTAATTTTATATATTTTTCCTCTTTCATTAGAAACAGCAGTATATTCTCTTAAAATTCGAATCATGCTGTTATAATCTACCACATTTGTTCTAATCTCAACACTTTGAGGAAATTTAGCATTAAAATTATCCAATATAAGATCTTCAACATCTAAGCTGTTTGTATCTGAAAAATTTGGAGATTGTGTAATCGAGTATATTTTCCACGAGATACCATCATACTCTACAAATTCTTTTTGATATCTTTTTACTTTATCTTGAATAGAAACTTCTATTTCTTCTTCAGGTTCTAAATCTGCGCTTCTATGTTTAAGTTCTATTTTAGAAAAATTAACTTTTTTAAAATCTAATTCAATTAGCATTTTTTCGAGTTCATTTTCATCACAATTTGCAAATTGATATCCTGTCATAGTGGTGAAAAATCAAATTCATTTATAAATCTTTCATATGTTTTGTTGATTAAATTACATTATTTAAATAACATAAAATCGTTACTATTATAAATAAAAATGTGTTTCCACCGGCTAAGTGATATTAAATGGGACGAATTAAAACCAAATTAATAAAATCAGTAACAAACGAGATGTTCAACTTACATAGTGAGGAATTTACTATCGACTTCAATCAAAATAAAGAATTGGTTAATAAATTCCAAGAAGGAGCATCCAAAAAGTTAAGAAACATCATTGCAGGCTATGCTACTAGAATGAAGAAGCAAGCTATCAAAAACGCAATTTAGGGGTGTAATAGATGGAAGAAGCAAAGGATAATTCTATTTTTATAGGTACAAAGCCATTTATGAATTATGTAACTGGTGTAGTTGTACAATTTACAACAAAAAACGCTAAAGAAGTTTTTGTTAAAGCAAGAGGTAAGTTTATTTCTCGAGCTGTTGACGTTGTGGAACTTGCTGTAAAAAGATTCTTGAAGGATAAAATTGAAGTAACTAATGTTAAAATTGATTCAGAAGAATTCAAGAACAAAGAAGGCAAAGATGTTCATGTTTCCACTATAGAAATTACATTAAAAGCTATTTAATTTTTATTTTCTTGACAAAGGTTTTTAAATAAATTAGTTATACGTTTATTCATGGGCCCATGGCTTAGCTTGGATACTTGAGTGAGTTCGAAAGAATTTACTTAGTAAAGTAAATAGAGCGGCCGGCTTCGGACCGGCAGGTCGGGGGTTCGAATCCTCCTGGGCTCACCATTTTATTTCTTCAATCTAAAATATATGTTCCTCTCACCGGATTCGAACGTCCAGTCACTATCGTTCCTTCGCTACGTTCGCTTCGCTCGTAGCAATCCTCCTGGGCTCACCAATTTCTAAATGTTTTTAAAGAAGTCTTCATTTCAGTTTATTATGCCTAAACAAAGCGAATTAGAACATTTTCTAAAACTACAACAAGGCGTTAAATGGGATATTTATTGTAATGATTTTGATGTTCTTGAAAACAAATATCACAAATTAAGTAATAATATAATTAAACAAGCTTTATTCAACAATCCAAACATAATTAAATTAGTACATAAGTATTCTAAATTTGGGAAGGTTGATAGTCTAAAAAATGTTCTAAAATTAAGTGAAACACTTTCTGTTTTAGTTGGTTACCATTTTGCTTTATACAATTATAAAAATTTTAAAAGAGATCAAAAAAAGGATTTCGCTTATGATTTATTTGATTTCATAATTCATCAAAAATTTGATTTTAGAAAAAAAGAAGGGCTCGTAGTTAGGGAATTTGTTAACGAAAACTTAGAAGAGGTGTGGCAAAATCCAGATTACAGGTTAGCTCAAAAAACTTTAGAAATGGAAAAAGAATATGAAAATATATCTTCTTATGAAAGAATTTGTTCTTTACACAATTATGATAGAAATACTTTCTTAACTAAGTTTTATACATCACTAAAAATTTATAAAAAAATTAGCGATACACCTAAACATAATCACAATCAGAAATATGATGAAGTATTAATAAGAAAAATAAAACAAAAATTACAAAATTAAATTCAATCTAGAATAATAAGTTTATTCTGTATCTTCATTAACATTAACTGCCTTTGGTCCTCTTTCTCCTTCTTCAACGTCGAAAGTGACAGGCATATCGTCTGTTAATCTTAATCCTTCTTTAATTCCACTTACATGGATAAAATACTCTTTGCCATCTTCAGCAACTACGAAGCCAAAACCTTTGCCTTCATTAAAAAATTTTACTTTTCCTTTCATTTAATTAACCTTTTTTATTATATCAGTAAACACACATAATTTTTAACTTAATAAGAATTAGGTTACGCTTTCTGATACTATTAAGATATTCTTCCTATTTATAAAGGGTTGCTTTTCATCATTTTTATTATTTAATTCTTGATTTAAATATATTAAATTACTCTTAAAATGCTTTTTAAACCTCTTTAAGACCCGAATAACATAAATAAATCATTAGTACCACTAATAAGTAACAAACAAATAGAAAACTTTATAAATTAGTTTTATTTACTAAAAACATATTATATGATAATTAAGAATTATCAAATATGAAGGTAATAAAATGAATTCAGACTCAATTTTAAGTAAACCAGTGCAATTCGTTAAAGACAACGCATTTAAACTAGAATCAGCATATAGATTATCACCTATTGCAGGAGCAATTGCGGGAGGATTAACTGATCCCAATCCTGTTAGAGGAGGAATGTTAGGTTTACTCAGCGGAGCCATTGTATATGCTCTTTTTGAAGGAGCTAAAGATTATGTTTGTTCAGGAAGATTAGAAGATAAATTAGATCAAAGTAATATTCATTTAAGACAATCATTAGAAAAAGATAAAGAAGCTAAAAAAGTTCTTAAAAAAGTAAAAGGAGAAGTTAGAAGAAAATCCGATTCATATTCTTTTGACAATAATTATGTTTCAAATCTAGGAAATATTCTCACAAAACAAAAAGGAAATAAAACTTATATGGCAATACTAGGTCATTCAGATTGTATAACTGCTATTGGAACTGATGAAGGCTCTAAACACATTTACAATCCAAGTTTATATGACTTTGTGGAAGAAAATTCAGACACATTTAAAGTTGCTTTATCCAATAACAATCCCAATAAAAGTGCTTTGTTTGATGGAAGCTATCAACTTGGTCAATACGATATCTCTTTACTTAAAGTTGATATGAGTGAAGGAAAAATTGAAATTATTGATAGACAAAGTGGAATTTATCCAAATTATTCGCCTAAATTTAAAATAATTGGTGATAAATTGGTTAAAGAATCTGAGATGAGTGAAAACTCAATCAATAATATTCTGAATAAATCAGGATCTCCTGAAAAACCAAAAGATCCATCTGATCCAAATGGTAAATATGCTGCTGCTTAAAAATGGGAGAAAATAATCTCAAATTAAACGTTCCTTTTCTTTTTGCTTATTTAGGTAAAGATGAGAGAATAATTAGAGATTTTCATAGAAGTGCAAAATACCTAAAAGCAAAACCAGTATTGGATCGTTTAAATTTAGATGAACAAGCGGTTCTTTTAATTAATTCTTCTAGATTCATTTCCAAATACGTTTTACAGAACGATTACAAAGCAGGTCTCAAATTAAATGTTCCTATATATGATTTCGTTCATAATTTATTTCAAGAACATTTTTTTGAATATAGGAAATCTCCTAGAAAAAAAGAAACATATTCTACATTCTCTGTTGTTAGAAAATTAAAAAATAAATCTATTGAACAAGGTTTTTTATCTGAGAAAATTGTAAAAGAATTAAATCCTTATCCTCACAGTTCAACAGATTTAAGATATAGGTTAGAAACTCTTTCTCCTGAAGAAATTTTTGAATTTAAAAAGAGTTATTACTCTGAGAAATTTAAAGAATTATTTAAACCATCTAAAGAAGATTTACATGAAGTCTTAATGAATAATTTCTCTTCCAAGGATTTTATTTATAGTAAAAATGCAGAAAATTTTGAAGAGCAAAGGGCAAAAGAAGTATATGATAATTTAGGAATTCCTGAAGAAGAAAGAAATATTTATGATTGGAAAGCTATTGATAGAGGCGAACCAATAAAATAAATTTAACGAACCAATCCTTCTTTAACTTTCTTTAATTTTATGCCTTTCAATTCTTTACCTTCAGATATTATTTTGAAATTTTTAACTTTAATTTCAACTTCTAAAAATTCTTTAAAAGAAATTTTATCTTTTGGATTAGAATTTAATTTTGTTCCTATATCTAAATCGGTAGTTAAAACCTCAACAATTTCTGTATTTGGCTCATTGCCTTTCTGTTCTGCTGCTAGAAGCATACCTTGAGATTCAACACCTCTAAGTTTGGCTTTTTCCAAGTTTTCAAGAACAAGGATTTTTTTATTCAATAATTCTTCTTCCTTATAATAAGGCACTAAACCTGAAACTATTTGAATTTCTTTTTCTCCAATATCTACTTTTTCAACGTAAAGTTTATCTGCTTCAGGATGTTTTGAAATTTCTTTAATTTGACCCACAACTAAGTCAAGATCGTTAAAACAAGTCTTAGATTTTTCTTCTTTTTTCTGTCCAGAATATTTATTTTTTAATTCTTCTATGTCTTTATCCTCTAATTTTTTAACCAAAACTCTAGGTTCTCCTATTTCTCCTTCTTGCAAAGTTAATAATCCAACTTCTTCCAACGTTTGTTTTTCGGAGTTTAATTGAGTAAATATTTCTTCAGACATTTTAGGCATGAATGGTTCACACATAGTTGCTAAATCTTGAACAACATTCAACAAAACAAATAAATCTTGTTTACATTCGTTTATATTTTCTTCTTTCTTTTTCCAAGGAGCGCTTTCTTGAAATAATTGATTACCTAAAGCAGAAATCTTCATTAGTTGTTGTAAACCTTCTCTTAATTTTACTTCATTCATTAGTTTTTTATAAATATCAATTTCTATTCTGTATGTTGATAAGAAGTGTTTTAAATTTTCAGATAATTCTCCCTCAAAATCACTTGTAATTTTTCCATCGAAAAATCTTTTTACAAATGTTAAAGTTCTATTCACAAAGTTACCAAAGTTAGCCAACAATTCATTGTTAACTCTTTCTTGCAAACCTTTCCAAGTAAATTCAGTATCCGAATTTTCAGGCCGCATATACAAAATATAGTATCTAAAAACATCTGCAGTAATATTACTATCTTTAGCATTATCTCCAAAAACACCAGTTCCTTTACTTTTTGAAAATTGTCCATTTTCATAATTCAAATATTCTGTTGCATTAATATGGTGAACTAAATTAAAATTATCATTAGCAGCCATTAAAGTTGCAGGAAAAATTATTGAATGAAAAGGAATATTATCTTTACCCATAAATTGGTATAATTTTACTTCAGAATTCTTCCACCATTCTTGCCAATCTTTTGTAAATTCTTTTGTAATAGAAATATAACCAATTGGTGCATCAAACCAAACATAAAAAACTTTGTCTTTGTACTTGCCTTCGAACGCTGACTCCGGAACATTTATACCCCATTTAAGATCTCTAGTTATTGCACGAGGTTTTAATCCTTCTTTGAACCAAGCTTTCGTCGTTCGCAGAGTATTTTCAGTCCAATTTCCTTTGTGAGCTTGTTTTTCAACCCATTCTTCTAATTTGGGTTGAAGTTTATTTAATTCTAAAAATATATGCTCAGTTTTCTTGAAAATAGGTTTTGTTCCATCAACCTTACATTTAGGATCTAGTAATTCGTCAGGATTTAGAAGTTTACCACAATTTTCACATTGATCTCCATTCGCACCTTCGTATTTGCAATGAGGACAAGTTCCCACAATAAATCTATCTGCTAAAAATGTTTTACATTTTTCACAATATGCTTGAACTACAACATCTTCTTTGAAAAATCCGTTTTTTAAAACCTTTTGAAATAAATCTTGAACTATTTCTTTGTGAGATTCAGTTGAAGTTCTGCCATAATAATCAAATGAAATATTAAACCACTCATAAATTTCTCTATGAAGTTCATCATATTTATCACAAAGCTCTTTTGGGGTTATTCCTTCTTCTCTTGCTTTAGTTTCAGTTGCAGTTCCATGTTCATCTGAACCACAAATGTATAAAACTTCATTTCCTTCTAGACGTTTAAATCTAGCGAAAACATCTGCAGAAAGAACAGCTCCTATAAGATTACCTAAGTGAGGCACATTATTTACGTAAGGTAATGCGCTTGTAATTAGTATTTTTTGTTTATTTTCCATGTGAGAGAGTAATTTAAAGGGTTTTTTAAATATGGCGATTATTTTCTTGATTTTATACAACAATCATTCAATTTATTATAAACTTTTAAAGCACTTTCTTCTTTATCTTTAACTTCAAGTTCAATATCAAAATCCAAACTTTTAGATTTTAATAAAAATTTCTTAAATTCATTTAAATCAATCGTTTCAGAATGACTTCCTTTTCTTCCACCAACTCTTTGATTAGAATAATGTGTTAAAGGTAAGCCATCTTTCTTCTCCCAAGTTTTCATAGCATCTTTCAAAGCATCAACTTCATCTTCACCATTATTCAAACATTGATGATGAAAAAAATCAAACACAACAGGAATTTTTAACTCAGAACTAATTTCTAAACAATCTTTCAAAGAATAAGATCTATCATCATTTTCAATAATTAATCTTTTCTTAACAAATGAAGGTAATTTTTTATAATTAGAAATAAATCTTCCGATAGCGGCTTTCTTATCACCATATATTCCACCAACATGAATCATAACTTTGTGATTTTCATCTAACTTCATGGCGTCCAAAACTTTACAATGATACTCTAAATCTTTTATAGCATTATTTACTACATTTTCATTTGCAGAATTAAGAACAGTGTATTGACCTGGATGCATTGTGATTCGCATTTTATGTTTTTTAATGAATTTTCCAAGTTCTTCAAAATCTTTCTCGAAATATTTAATCCAATTAAAATTATTTATTTTGTGTGATGCAAAAGGAATTAATTCAGAACCAATTCTAAATAAAAGAATATTATTTTCCAAATTAAACTTTAATACTTCCTTTAAACAAATTAAATTTTCAGAAACAATCTGGATTAATTTCTCTTCAGAATAAGATTTTAATCTAAAAGTCCTATTAGTACTACAACCAACTTTTGTATTTATACACGCATATCCAATTTTCATTTTAAAATATTAAATTCACACCAATTCCAACATAATAAGTACATATAATAACTAACGCCATTATTCCTAAATGCTCAAATATAGGATGAAAAGGATTTATATTTTTTGATTTAGAGATATAGTATGTAAATCCTGATATTAACAAAATTCCCCAAATTATTGAAATATATATTGCTATAATTTTATCTAAGAACAAAAAAGGAATTATAAAACTTGAAGCAATAACTAATTTAGAAAGGAATGTTGAAATTGTTGCTGCCCAAATTTGTTTACTAGTACTACTATGTTCTCCTTCAACTGAAACATGAATTCCCAACGCATCAGACATTGCATCAGCAATTGCAATAATTAGAATTCCACTTATTATTATTTTAACTGAATTTTCGCTTGAACTCAATCCAATAATTAATCCAAGAGTTGTTATAATTCCAGAGGTAATTCCAAACCCCAAACCTTTCTTAATTGCTACTCTCATATATTTCTTTCAAAGAATACTTATTTAAATAAGTATGCTTAATATTTATACATGAAAAAATATTTCAAAGATTATAGAAAGTTGATTTTCTCATTTATAATAGTTTTTGCAGCAAGTTTATTTGGATCTTTTTTCACATCTAAATCAGTTTCAACATGGTATAATACTATTCTTAAACCTTCTTTTAATCCACCAAACTATTTATTTGGACCTGTTTGGACTCTCTTATTCATTTTAATGGCAATTGCTTTATACATGGTTTGGGTCGATAAATCTAAAGAAAAATATGTTGCTATGAAATGGTTTTCTGTTCAATTAACTTTGAATGTTCTTTGGTCTGCTTTATTTTTTGGATTAAGAGCTCCTTTATTGGCATTAATAGAAATAATAATTCTAGAAGTGAGTATAATTTGGACAACAATTAAATTTTGGAAAATAAATCCAAATACAAGTTATTTAATGTTACCATATATTTTATGGGTTGGATTTGCAACAATCTTAAATCTAGCAATAGTTTTGTTAAATTAAAAAAGAAAAAAGAAAAAAAATTATTTCTTAGTCATAACATAAATCATCCATAAAGCAGATAATCCAACTAA